>CAYUYN010000331.1:0-4841 GCA_964449185.1 uncultured Anaerolineales bacterium
GCGCGCAAATCATACCTTAATGTCGGCCTGCCCCGGCGTATTGTGTATTTTGCTTGAGCAAGTTGCGGCGGCTTTAGCCGTTCCCTCTTGTGTTACCAAGTGGGAACGGCTGAAGCCGTCACTACGCCTAAAACGTCTGTCGTCTGTCGTCTGCCGTCTGCCGTCCGTCTTTCCCCGCCATTGCCATAACGGACGCTCGGGGGTACAATGCACTTCTCACGGCGTGCCGGAACCTGGTCCGCCGTGAATTTATTGGTGCTCGCCTGCAACAAAGGAACTCCATGCGCCACACTCTTGCCCACATCTCGGTGACCGAGAATCTGCCGAATTGTCCGGTCTGCGGCAATCCCGCTACGTTTGCCAAAGCCGCCGACATTGGGAAAGACGGGCGCGTCTACTTTATCTTCAAGTGCACTTCGTGCGATGCGGGCGAATTCAAAATCTGGCGGCCACAGTGGCAGGCCATGGCCGACATGCTGACCTCCGACGAGTAGGCCGCGGCCTTCTCGACCCAAAACCTAGCGGGGTGGCGCCGCCCGGACTTTGTCCGGGCCGCGCCACCCCGCTTTTGATTCTTTGGGTATCTTTCAATCCGTCGCGCTATCGCGGGCACCCGTCTGCAACGGCTCGCCGTCCTGCATCGGCTGCACGCCCGACCACCCCACTGCGGAACGTGGGGCCGGCCGACGGGCAGGCCGCTGCAGACGAGTGAGCCGGTGCAGGAAGCCCGCTCCTACATTCGTCTGTCGTCCGTCGTCTGTCGTCGCCCTTTGGCCGATTGCCCCCCGGCACGCCTCGTGCTACAATCCCCCCGGCGATCTCTTGGCCGCGCGCACGAGGAGGAGTGCCATGTCGCAACGCTATATGGGCGTCACCGCCCGGGGACTACTGGTCGCCGTCATCTTTGCGTTAATTGCCGGCGCCGCCGCCTGGCAACCGGCGCGCGCCGAGGGGATCATCCACGTGGTCGCGCCCGGCGAAAACCTGTACCGCATCGGGCTAAAATACGGCGTCACCTGGATGGCCATCATGCAAGCCAATGGCCTGGCCGGCAGCACCATCTACGCCGGCCAGCAGCTCACTATCCCGGTCGCCGGCAGCGCCCCGGCCGACCCACCCCCGGCCGATAACCCGCCCGCGCCCCCGCCGCCCGCCGCCAGCAGCGGCGCCTACACGGTCCAGCGCGGCGATTACCTCTCGGCCATCGCCCGGCGCTTCGGCGCCACCACCGCCCAGTTGGCCGCCGCCAATAACCTGAGCAACCCCTCGCTCATCTACGCCGGGCAGGTACTGGTCATCCCCGGCGCCGATGGCAGCCTGCTCGCGCCCGCCCCGGTGCCGGCCGGCGCCGGCCAACGCATATTGGTGGACATCTCCGAGCAGCGCATGTATGTCTACCAGGATGGCGGCCTGGTCTGGAATTGGGTCGTCTCGACCGGCGAGCCCGGCCGCGACACGCGCCCCGGCAACTACAGCGTGCTCAACAAAATCCCCAACGCCTACGCCTCCACCTGGGACCTGTGGCTGCCCAACTGGCTCGGCATCTACTGGGCCGGTTACCTGCAAAACGGCATCCACGCGCTGCCCATCCTCTCCAACGGCCAGCGCCTGTGGGATGGCTACCTGGGCACGCGCGTTTCGTTCGGCTGCGTCATCCTCGGCATCGCCGATGCGCAGACCCTCTACGACTGGGCGCTGGTGGGGACACCGGTTGATATACAGTACTAGCCAAAATACTTAAACCCCGTCTCCTGCAGAGTCAGCGGCGTGCCTTCGCGGTTGAGGCCGGCTTCGACGACCTCGGCCACGTACAGGCTGTGATCGCCGGCGGGGACGCTGCTCTGCACGCGGCACTCCACCCAGCCCAGGGCAATATCCAGCACCGGGCTGCCGGTGGCGGGGCCGGGCTTCCACTCCAGCTCGGCCAGCTTCTCGGGGTGCTTGGCAAAGGTGCGGCCCAGCCGCCCCGACAGCTCCCGCTGCCCGCTCTCGTACACATTCACCGCAAAGGCGCGGCTGGCCTCGATCATCTGGTGGCTGTGGCTGTCATTCTCCACCGCCAGCGCCAGCAGGGGCGGGTCAAACGACACCTGCCCCAGCCAGTTGGCGGTCATGGCGCTCAGCGCGTCGCCGTGGCGCGCCGTGACAGTGTACAGCCCATAGGTGAACAGGCGCAGAACTTTTTTCTTGATGGCGGGATCCATGGGATGAGACTCCTTTTTCTTCCCCTCAATAACTAAAGAAACCGCGGCCGGTCTTCTGGCCGAGGCGCCCGGCCTGCACCTGGCGCGTCAGCAGCGGGCTGGGCCGATAGCGGTCTTCGCCAAACTCTTCCTGCAGGCCCCGCATCACGCCCAGCACCACATCCAGGCCGATGAGGTCGCCCCAGGCCAACGGCCCGCGCGGGTAGTTGGTGCCCAGCCGCATGGCCGTGTCGATGTCCTCGGCCGAGGCCGCGCCCTCCGCCAGCGCCGCGGCCGCCTCATTGACCAGCGCGCACACGATGCGCGCCCGCACCAGGCCGGGCCCATCGGCCACGCGCGCGCAGGTCAACCCCAGGCCGGTCCAAAAGGCCTCGGCTCCGGCCACGGCCTCCGGCGTCGACTGCAAGGCGGCGGCCACTTCCACCATGCCGCCCACGCTCACCGGCGGCAGCGCCCCCCACCCCACCACTTGCGCCGGCCGACCGGCCCAACTGGCCGCCTCGGTGGCCGAGCACGCCAGTGCCGACACGTAAAGGGCCGGCGCCCCTGCCAACAGCTCCACCACGCGCCGCTTGGCCGCGCGCGACTCGTTGCAGCACTCCACCGCCGCCTCGGCTTGGCCCGCGTCGTCCGCCAGCCGCCCGGCCACCTGAGCCTCGGCCAGAGTCTCTACCACGTAGAGCGTGGTTTCGTGGCCGGCCGCTGTGCATAGCTGCAGCAAGTGGTCGGCCAGCGGCAGCTCCCCCGCGATGACCACCCTCATCCCGTGCGGCCCTCTTCCACGCAGCGGTCGTACACCTCTTCCAGCACTTCCACTGACTGCGCGCCCGACACCAGGTAGCGGTTGCCAAAGATAAAGGCCGGCACGCCCTGCAGGCCCTGCTGCCAGGCCCAGTACTCGTCGCCTTCCACCGCGGCGCTGTGCTCGGGGTCGTCCAGCGCCGCGCGGAAGCCGGCCGGGTCCAGGCCCACCTCACCCGCGATCTCGGTCAGGGTGTCCACCGACGAGATGTCGCGCAGGTCTTCCCAATGCGCCTTGAACACCGCCTTGTGGTAGGCCTCGCCGCGCCCCTGCGCCAGGGCATACTTGGCCCCCACGTGCGCCAGCCGCGTGGGCCGCGGACTGGCATCTTCCCTCTTGCGCAGCTCCAGGCCAAAGCGCTCGCGCGCCATCTGCTGCACGCGCGGCCAGCCTTCGGCGATGCGCTGGCGGTGCACGGCCTCCACCTCCGGCGGCAGCTCGGGCGAACCCGCCGGGCGCAGCTCGTACGCCCGCCACTCCACCTGCACCGCGCGTGTCTGCCTGAGCGAATCCAAACTGGACTCGGCCATATAGCACCACGGTCAAACGTAATCGCTAAACAGCATCACCGATATGGTCATGGGCTGAATGGTACGACTAAAGTACCAAATGCGGAAGGGATGAGGGCTGGAGATTGAATTGCCCGTCTATCGCAGCGCCTCCACCCGCCACAACCCCACCAGCCCATTCTTGCTCCCACCGCCGTGCACAAACACGGGCACGTACAGATCGGCCACATGCTCCAGCTTATAGCGCGTCTGCAACTCGGCCAGGGGCTGCTCCAGCTCGGGGCTGTCCATGAGCACATACAGTGGGCGGCCTTGGGCGTGCAAGGCTTCGACGAAGGTCAGCCACTGTTCGGTGCTCCAGGCGGCCTCGGGCTGCAGCACGCCGCCCGGCCGCACGGTCAGGCGCCGGCCATACAGCTCCACGGCGCCGCTGTTGAGCGAGCAGGCGATCACGGCCTCCGGCTCGGTCAGCGTGGCCAGCGACGCCAGCGCAGCGCGCTGCTCGGGCAGCAGCCCGCCGAAGGTGAAGAAGCCGGGCGACTTCTCCAGCAGCGGCGCGGCGCGCACGGCGCCGAGCACCAGCACGCCCGCCACCACGGCCGCTCTGACAACCGGGCCGCCCCGCCACAGCCAGGCCAGCAGGGCAGCGCCCCCCAGCGCGCTATAGGCCGCCAACGGCGCCAGGAAAAACAGCATATCCCGCGCGCGCACAAAGGGATACCACAGGTGGAAGACCACCACCGGCCCATACGCGGCCGCGACCACCACCAGCCCTAAGCGATTGTGTCGCCAGCCCTGCGCCACGCCCGCCAGCGCCAACACCCACAGCCAGCCAAACTCGCCCGGCCGCAGCAGCTCGGCCGCCAACTGCCGCGCTGCGCCTGGCATGGCCAATGCCTCGAACAGCGCCAGCTCCCCGGTGCCAAAGCGCCACGGCGCGCCATACAGCCGCGTGCGATAGAGCCAGTCGGGCGCAGCCGCCACGGCCCAGGCCGCCACCAGCGCCAGCCCAAAGGCCCAGCGCTGCCGCTTGTCCTTGAGCGCCCACAGCGCCGCCAGCAGCAGCCCCGGCGCCACCAGTGCCTGGGTGTAGCGCACCGAGAACGCGGCTGCCAAAGCCAGCCCCGTCAGCGCACCCAGTATGCCCAAAGTCCTCAGGCTTGGCGCCGGCCGGCTGGCCACCCCGACAGCCAGCAAGGCAAGCGCCGCCGCCAGGGTCGTAAACAACTGCGCCGCGCCATCGGCCAGGGGCACCGCCAGCCGCACCCACTGCTCGGGCGAGGTCGCCAGCACCGCCACCGCTGCCAGCCCCGTTGCCGCCGCCGC
>CAYUYN010000332.1:0-1783 GCA_964449185.1 uncultured Anaerolineales bacterium
AATCGGCGGTGGGCGGCAAGCAGGGCATGGATACGGCCCGCCCCGGCAATTTCGCCGCTGACGTTTCTCAGTATAATGGGTCGCTATGGCCCAACAAGGCTCAACCGAAGACGGATGGATCTTTCCGCTGACGTCCCCAGCGCGCTGACATTGCTGCTTGAACTGGGCCAGGCGTTCCACTCGACTCTCGAGCTGGACCCGCTGCTGGCTTCCATCCTCAAGCAGATGCAGGGCGCTGCGCAAAGTGAAGATGCCTCGATCTGGCTGGTCGATACGGCCAAGACCGAGCTGCAGTGCACGCACGCCGTGGGGCCGAACGTGGACCGGGTGGTGGGCCGGCGCCTGCGCACGGCACTGTGTGAAGAGGCGGGCCTGGTGGCGATGGGTCGGGCGATCCTGCTAGACGAGGTGGCGGGGAATCCAGAGGCCGCCCTGTATCTGCCCTACGACGTGCAGGCGCAAACCCGCAACGCCATCGTCACGCCCCTGGTGGCGCGCGGGGCGCTGTTGGGCACGCTGGTGGTGTCGAATAAGCTGGGGCCGGCGGGCTTCAGCGAGCCGGAGCGGGTGCTGCTGGGCGCGCTGGCCGGGCACGCCGCCGTGGCGATCCACAATGCGCAACTTTACGAGCAGGAGCGGCAGCACGCCGACCGGCAGCGGCTGTTGGAAAAGATCAGCCGCCATCTGCAGCAGACCCTGGACAGCGAGGTGCTCATCCCGCGCATCCTGGAAGAGGTGAACAAGGCCATCGAGGCCGAGGGGCAGTCGTTGTGGCTGCTGGACAGCGCCACCGGGCGCATCGCCTGCCGTTATGCCACCGGCCCGGAGGCCGAGGCCATCAAGAAAGTGTCGGTGCCCATGGGCGCCGGCATCGTCGGCACGTCGGTGGACCGGCGCGAGCCCATCATCATTGCCGATGCGCAGAACGACGAGCGCATCTTTCGCGGCGCCGATGCCCAGACCGGCTTTATCACGCGGTCGCTGATGTGCGTGCCCATGGTGCGGCAGGGCAAGGCCATTGGCGCCATCGAGGCGGTCAACAAGCGCTCGGGCCGGCTGTTCTCGCACGCTGACCTGGAGCTGCTGCTCAACATTGCCGACAGCGCGGCGCTGGCCATTGAAAATGCGCGCCTATACGCCGAGCTGGCGGTGAGCTACGACAGCACCCTGGACGCGCTGGCGGCCGCGCTGGACCTGCGCGACCGCGAGACCGAGGGCCATTCGCGGCGGGTGGTGGAGTACACCGCGCGCCTGGCCCGCCAGATGGGCATGGACGAGACGTCCATTGGCGACATCTGCCGAGGCGCGCTGCTGCACGACATCGGCAAAATCGGTGTGCCCGATGGTATCCTGCACAAGCCCGGGCCGCTGACGCCCGACGAGCGCGGCATCATCGAGAAGCACCCGCAGGCGGGCTACGAGATGCTGCTGGACATCCCGTATTTGAAAGAAGAGATCCAGATCGTCCTGTCGCACCAGGAGAGCTGGAACGGCTCGGGCTATCCGTTTGGCCTGCGCGGCACCGAGATCCCGCTGGGCGCGCGGCTGTTTTCCATCGCGGACACGTATGACGCGCTGACCTCCGACCGGCCCTACCGGCGCGCCGGATCGTACGAAGAGGCCATCCGCGTCATCGCCGAAGAGGCCGACCGGCAGTTTGACCCCGAGGCGGTGGCCGCCTTTCTGGCCATCCCGAAGGCCGAGCTGGAGGCGATCCGAGCGCAGGTGCTGCGGGAGACCGAGGCGAGGATTGCGCGGCAGGGGCTGCGGGTGCGGCAGGCGC
>CAYUYN010000332.1:1883-4809 GCA_964449185.1 uncultured Anaerolineales bacterium
GACGACCGCTCCGCGCGACGGACCACGCGCCACAACCACCTCCACACATTCTTCCTTGACGCCTCCCGCTGCAACCCGTACAATCGACGAATGTCTGCTCAAAAGCTCTTACCCTATGGCGGCCAGGCCGTGATTGAAGGCGTGATGATGCGCGGCACCCGGGCCATGGCCGTGGCGGTGCGGGCGCCAAACAAGGAAATCGTGCTGCACATGCAGCCGCTGAGTCCGCTGTACCGCGGCCGCTTCAGCCGTATACCGTTTCTGCGCGGTTTGCTGGGCCTGTGGGATGCGCTGGGCCTGGGCTGGCGCAGCCTGTCCTACTCGGCCAATGTGGCCGGAGGCGAAGAGGTGAAGTTCGAAGGCCCGATGGCCTGGGGCACCATGGCCGTATCCCTGGCGTTTGGCCTGGGCTTGTTCTTCCTGGCGCCGGCCGGGCTGGCCTCGCTGGGCGAAAACCTGCTGGGGCTCAATCCGTGGCTGGGCAGCCTGCTGGAAGGCTTTGTGCGCCTGGCGCTGATCATTGGCTACCTGTGGGCCATTGGCTTTATGCCCGACATCCGGCGCTTGTTTGGCTACCACGGCGCCGAGCATAAGACCATTCACGCCTTCGAAGCGGGCGCCGAGCTGACGCCCGAGTCGGTGGCGCGCTTCCCGCTGGAGCATCCGCGCTGTGGCACGGCCTTTCTCTTGACGGTGGTGGTGTTTTCCATTTTGCTGTTTGCGGTGCTGGGCCCCCTGCCCTTGTGGCTCCGCCTGGTGAGCCGCATCCTGCTGATCCCGGTCGTGGCCGGGCTGGCCTTTGAGTACATCCGCTTTACCGCCCGCCACCTGTCGAACCCGCTGGTGAAGCTGATCATCATCCCCAACCTGGCGCTGCAGCGTCTGACCACGCGCGAGCCGGATGCCAGCATGCTGGAGGTGGCCATCACAGCCTTCAAGGCGATGCGGGCGCAGGAAGAGGTGGCGGTGGCCTGATGAGCTCATTCTAAAGATGAGTTTGGGGCGTTCGCGCCGGCCGGGCATGGCCCGGCCGGCGCGAACGCCCCATTTCTTTTGTGCGGCCACGGTCGTCGGGCGCGCGCCACCTGTGATAGAATCCGCACTGGCGCACGCTATCTCGGCACCCTTCACCGCACGCTCCCTGGAGATCCCCATGCGAAGCAAAGTCACCATCGTCGGCGTTGGCAACGTGGGCGCGTCGTGCGCACTGTGGCTGGCCAAGCGCAGCCTGGCCGACCTCGTCCTCGTGGACATACCCGCCGCCAAGACCATGCCCGTCGGCAAGGGCCTGGACCTGCTGCAAACCGGGCCGATTGAGCACTTCAACGTGCGCCTCCGCGGCAACGCCAATGGCTCGTATGAGGGCACCGAGAACTCGGACATCGTCATCATCACCGGCGGGCTGCCGCGCAAACCCGGCATGAGCCGCGAAGACCTGGTGGGCGCCAACCAGCAGGTCATTGTCGACGTGCTGGACAAGGCCCTGCCGCTCTCGCCCAACGCCATCTTCATCGTCGTGACCAACCCGCTGGATACCATGACCTACCTGGCCTACAAGCACGCGGGCCTGCCCCGCAACCGCGTCATCGGCCAGGCCGGCATCCTGGACTCGGCGCGCATGGCGGCCTTTGTCGCGCAAGAGCTTGACGTTTCGAACGAGAACGTGCAGACGGTCGTGCTGGGCGGCCACGGCGACGAAATGGTGCCGCTGACGCGCTATTCCACCGTGTTTGGACGCCCGCTGTCCGAATGGCTGCCGGCAGACCGGCTGAGCGCCATCGTCGAGCGCACCCGCAAGGGCGGCGGCGAGATCGTCAACCTGCTGGGCACCTCTGCTTACTACGCCCCGGGCGCGGCCCTGGCCAAGATGGCCGAGGCGGTGCTGCTCGACTCAAAGCTCATTGCCCCCTGCTCCACTTATCTCGAAGGCGAATATGGGCTGAACGACATCTGCTTTGGCGTGCCGGTCAAGCTGGGCGCCAACGGCGTCGAGCAGATCATCGAGTACAAGCTGTCGGCCGACGAGCAGGCCATGGCCGATAAGTCGGTGAAGATCATTCGGGAAACCATGGGCGCGCTGAAACTGTAGGGGCGCCCCCCCGCCTGCCCTAGTAGCGAAGCGGATGGGGTGGGCGCCCACCGTGAGCACCATCAGACGGCGGGGACAAGCCACCACCGCTACAGTTCCATGGTAGGCCGCCCCGGGCGTCTGGCACGCGAGTTTGGCCACGGAGAAGACAATGATCCATAGCAAAAATGGCATCGGCACCCTCGGGCTGACGGGCATCCGCCAGACGTGGAACCCTTCGGCGGCGGCGACCGTCGAGCTGGCGCTGCAGCGGGACGAGGGGAAGCTGACCGCGGGCGGCGCGTTCCTGGCCGTGACCTCGCCTTTTACCGGCCGCTCGCCAAACGACAAATTCATCGTCAAGGAGCCGAGCAGCCAGAACAAGGTGTGGTGGGGAAAGGTCAACCAGCCGCTGGACGCTGACCAGTACGCGCTGCTGGAGCAGGATGTGAAGGCGTATCTGAACACGCGCGAACTATTTGTCCGCGACCTGTACGCCTGCGCCAATCCGCGCCGCCGCTTCAACGTGCGCCTGATCTCGGAAAGCGCCTGGCACACGCTGTTTGCCCACAACCAGTTTATCCGCCCCTACGCCGCTGACCTGGCCGATTTCGAGCCGAACTTTACCATCCTGCACGCGCCCGAGTTTCATCCCGATCCGGACCGGCATGGCACGCGCCGGACGGCCTCCGGCCCCACGGCCGCGATCGTGGTCAACTTTGCCACGCACACCATCCTGATTGCGGGCACGCGCTACGCCGGCGAGATCAAGAAGTCGATCTTCAGCGCGCTGAACTACATCCTGCCGCTGGAAGGCATGTTCCCGATGCACTGCGCCGCCAACGTGGGCACGCAGGG
>CAYUYN010000333.1:0-4799 GCA_964449185.1 uncultured Anaerolineales bacterium
CCGCGGCCAACAGTTGGCGCTCGCGGCGGAGCTGATCGACCAGCTTAAGTTCTTGGGCCTGGTCGAGCGGGGCAGCTTCGGCCTTGGGCCGGGCCGGCAGGCGATAGGCCTGCCAGCGGCGCTGGATGGCGCGGTAGCGGCCGTCGAGGAAAGCCAGGAAGCCAAAGGCGCCGCTGAGCTTCTGCTCCACATAGGCGATGTCGCCGGCGTGCTCGTGCTCGAAAGCCTCGGCCGTGAAGCGCTGGCTGAGGCGCTCGTGCAGGCGGGTGATGGTGCGGCCGCGTTCAACCAGGCTGCGCGCGGCCGGGGGCGGGGCATCCCAATCCAGGCTCTGGAGCACGGCCAACGGCGCGCCGGGCGAGCGAGCCATGACGGCGGCCACGCGGCTGGCGGTTTCGATGTCGGCGAAGGTTTGGATGGCGGGCGCGATGAGTCCCTCGGTCTGCAGCACCGACCGGGGCGTGGGCGGCAGGCCGAGCAGGGCCCCCACCGGCGCGGCCTGGGCCAGCACCCCGTTCAGGCGGTCGTGCAGCTCGGTGGCGCGGGCGCGAATGTTCTCCAGATCGTCTTCGGTGTAGAGGGTGCGGCTGACGTCGCGCCAGGGGTGGTCGGCCACCGGACCGATGGGCGCGGCGGCCAGGGCCAAGTCGTCCAGCTCGCGCACGGTCTGGTCGAGCTGTGTGGGCGTGACGCTGTCGGCCGGGCCGGAATACTTCAGGCGCGGAGCCGCCAGCACCGCGCCCAGCTCGCCATAGGCGCGAAAGGGCGAGAGGTCCAGCGCGCCGTGCGGGGTGTGCACGGCCTGGGCATATTCGGTCAGGCTGTGGCGCACCAGGGGCAGGCGCTGGGTGGAGTGGCTGGGCACGGCCGGCCGCTGGAGCGAAGCGTCCAGCGCGGCGGCCAGCTCGCGCATGACGGCGCGCTTGTTGGCCTTGGTGGAGTGCAGCTCCAGGCAGAACTCGCCCAGCCCGGCGGCCACCAGGCGCCGATGCACCACCTGTAGCGCCGCCATCTTCTCGGCCACAAACAGCACCGACTTGCCGGCCGAGAGCGCCTGGGCGATGAGATTGGTGATGGTCTGCGACTTGCCGGTGCCCGGCGGGCCCTCAATGACCAGGTTGTGCTGGCGCGCAACCGCCGCCAGCGCGCGGACCTGGCTGGAGTCGGCGTCCACGACCTGAAACGTTTGCTCGGGCGCGAAGTCGCGGTCGAGGTCGAGCGCGCGCACGTCGTTGGGCAGGCTGAGGAACTGCCCGCCGGCTCTCTGGATGAGCTGCTGGATCAGCGGGTGGGCCACGAAGGCCGGGCTGTTGGCCTCCAGGTCCTTATACATGACGAACTTCTGGAAGGAGAACAGGCCCAGGTAGATTTCGTTCTTGACCGCCCAGCCGTTAAGGTTGGCGCTGGCCGCGGCGGTGGCGGACAGAAAGGCCTGCAGGTCGTAGTCCTCGGGCAGGGGCAGCGGCAGCTCGGGCAGGGCCAGCTTGTGCATGCGGCGCAGGTACTCGGCCAGGGCCGGGTTGACCAGCGGCTCGTCTTCGGTGGCCTTGAGGGTGTAGCCGGCCCGCGCCGACTTGCGCGTGAGCTCCACCGGCACCAGCACCAGCGGCGCGCGGAAGACCTCGGTCGAGTCGGCGGCCTCGAGGTAGTGCAGCATGCCCAGCGCCAGGAAGAGAGCGTTGACGCCCTGCTCCTCCAGCGTGCTGCGCGCCTGCTCGTCGATGCGGCGCAGCGACTGGTCCAGCCGCTCGGCGGTGGAGGTGGTCTGCAGGACGTTGTCGGCGTGGCGCTCGTCCAGCCCGGCGCGGTTGTAGGGGACGAAGTCGAGGGCGGGGGTGGAGGCGTCCTCGTCGTCGATGAGGACAGGCGTGGGGGTGTGGGGGCCCACGCTAGCGCTACGCGCTGTCGTGGATGAATGTGGGAGAGTGGGGGATGGGTCTGCGGCGTCGCCTGGTAAGGCGTCGGCAGCGGCGGGCGTCGACGGATCGGCCAACCGCTGCGCGTCAACGGCGGGTGGTGTCTCCGTGACGCTGGCTTCAACCGGTGCGGCTACTTCTGGCTCCGTGGAGGTTATTGGCTCGGCCGGCGTTGGCTCCGGCGCCGGAACGGTCGCTACGGCGGCGGTAGGGGCGGCGCTCTTGCTCTCTGGCTCGGGCGCGGGCTTGAAGCGCAGGCTGCCGCCGTCGAGCACGAGCTGGCGGAAGACTTCGGGCGCCTGCTCGTCCACGATGGCGATGGTGGACACGCGGTTCATGCGGAAGTTGAGCGCGCGGTTGCGCTTGGTGAGGTCGAGCAGCTTGCGCTTCCAGTTGTCGACCGAGGCGGCCAGGCGCGGGTCGGGGGGAGGAGGTGAGTTGGTCACGCGAGAATTATAGTGCGGGAATCGGTTGGCGGGGAGAGTGAGACGAAGAGGGGAGACGAATCCACGCAGGGCACCGAAGCAACACGAAGGGGAAAGAGTGGCGACAGATTGCTCTTCCCCCCCGTCCTCGCATACAATGCCTCCATGCTACGTGATGCCTTCATCTCAGCCCTCAGCCAGGTCTTCTCCAAGGATCGCCTGCTCGTCCAGCCCGGCGAGCTTGTGCCCTACGAGTCCGATGGACTGACGGTGTTCCACGCGCGGCCGGCGGCGGTGGTCATCCCTGAGACCCAGGCGGAGGTGATCGAGGCTGTCAAGCTGTGCCACCAGCACGGCGTGCCGTTTGTGGCGCGCGGCAGCGGCACCAGCCTGTCAGGCGGGTCGCTGCCGATAAAGGACGGCCTGGTCATCGCCCTCAACCGCCTCAACCGCATCCTGCGCCTGGACCCTGAGCAGCGCCTGGCCGTGGTGGAGCCGGGCGTCATCAACCTGGACGTGTCCAAGGCGGCGCTGCCCTATGGGCTGTACTACGCGCCCGACCCCAGCAGCCAGCAGGTGTGCACCATCGGTGGCAACATTGCCTTCAACTCGGGCGGGGCGCACTGCCTGAAGTACGGCATGACCAGCAACCACGTGCTGGGCATCAAGGCCGTGCTGCCCGAGGGCGAGGTGGTGGAGTTGGGCGGCGACAGCCAGGAGAGCGTGGGGCCGGACTGGGTGGGGCTGTATGTCGGCGCGGAAGGCCTCTTCGGCGTGGCGCTGGAGATCACCCTGCGGCTGCTGCCGCGGCCCGAAAAGTTCCAGACCGTGCTGGCCGCCTACCACAGCCTGGAGGCGGCCGGCGAGGCCGTGGCGCGCGTGGTGGCCTCGGGCCTGCTGCCGGGCGCGCTGGAGATCATGGACCGGCTGGCCATCCAGGCGGCCGAGGCAGCCGTCCACCCCAATTACCCGCCGGGGGCCGAGGCCGTGCTGATCGTGGAGCTGGACGGCGAGGCCGAGCCGGTGGACGCCGAGTTCGAGCGGCTGACGGCGCTGATGGCCGACACGGGCGCGTTTGCGGTGCGCGTGGCGCAGGACGCCGACGACCGCGCGCGCATCTGGAAGGGGCGCAAGAGCGTCTTCTCGGCGGTGGGGCGGCTAAGCCCGGACTTCATCGTGCAGGATGGCGTGGTGCCGCGCAGCCGCCTGGGCGCGGCGCTGGCCGAGATCACGCGGCTGAGCGGGGTGTACGGCATCCGCGTGGCGAATGTCTTTCACGCCGGCGACGGAAATCTGCACCCGCTGATTTTGTTCGATGGGCGCGAGGCGGGCGCGCTGGAGCGGGCCGAGGAGCTGGCGAGCGAGATCATCACGCTGTGCATTCGGCTGGGCGGCTCGATCACCGGCGAGCACGGCGTGGGCATAGAGAAGCGCGACTACATGCCGCGCCTGTTTGGCGAGGCCGACATGGACGCCATGCGGCGGCTGCGGCTGGCGCTGGACCCGCGCGAGCTCTCGAACCCGGGCAAGATGTTTCCCAGCGGCGAGGCCCCGGCCCTGCGGCACGTGGGCCTGCACCCGCTGGAAAAGGCCGGCATCGCCGAGCGGCATTGAAGGCTTTACCACAGGAAGACTTTGAGAAGAGAGGTTGGAGGCCGGATGTCAGAAGTGAGGTGCTTCTGACATCCGACCTCTGACTTCTGGTTGAAATCCCGCTGATGCCGACCACCATCCCCGAGGTCCAAGACGCCGTCCGCTCATCACCGGGCCAGCTCATGCCGCGCGGGGCCGGCACCAAGCCGGCCCTGTCGACGCCGCCCGCCGGCGGGGCCAGCCTGGAGCTGGCTGGGTTGCGCGGCGTGCTGGAATATGATCCTGGGGAGTTTGTGTTTACGGCGCTGGCCGGCACGCCCCTGACCGAGGTGGAGGCCCTGCTGGCGCAGCACGGGCAGTACCTGCCCTTCGACCCGCTGCTGGTGGCGCGCGGCGCAACCCTGGGCGGCACCGTGGCGTCCGGCCTGAGCGGGCCGGGCCGCTACCGCTACGGCGGCGTGCGCGATTTCATCCTGGGCGTGCGCTACGTGGACGGCGCGGGCGTGCTGGTGCGCGGCGGCGGCAAGGTGGTGAAGAACGCCGCCGGCTTTGACCTGCCCAAACTCTTCGTGGGCAGCCTGGGCCGGCTGGGCGCGCTGGTGGAGGTGTCGTTCAAGGTCTTCCCGCGGCCCGAGGCAACGCTGACCGTGCGTCACGCCCTGCCGAATTTGGACGCCGCTCTGGCCGCCCTGCAGCGGCTGTATCTGGCGCCCTTGGACGTGGAAGCCTTAGAATTGACGGTGGACGACAGCGAAACCGCGCTGTGGGTGCGGCTGGGCGGGCTGGGCCACGTGCTGGCCGCGCGGGCCGAGCGCGTGCGCGGTCTCATCGGCGGCGGCGACCTGACCCAGGGGGCGGCAGAGGC
>CAYUYN010000334.1:0-4792 GCA_964449185.1 uncultured Anaerolineales bacterium
CTGGCCGAGGTGTGCCGCCAATGGGAGGCCGCCACCGCACCGGCCGAGGCGGCCACCGCTCCGCGGGTGGTCGCACGGCCGCGCAGCACCAGCTGCACAATCTCGTCGCGCACGGCCAGCGAGGTCTCGGCCTCCTCGCGCACGAAGATCTTGTTGTCCTCAATCGCGTAGGGCGGGTCATCGCCGTGCGGCACCAGCACGCGCATGATCTTCTTGCCACGCGAGTCTTGCGCGTCCACGGTGCACTCGATCGGCGGCGTGATCATGCGCGCAATCGACGAGCGCAGCTCACGCAGGGCGCGTTCGTGTTCAGGCACGCCCACCGGCGGCAGCTTGGAGTCGGCCGCCACGCCGACGTAGATGGTGCCGCCGTTGGTATTGGCAAAGGCGCACACATCGGCAATGACGGTGTACAGGCGACCGCCGCGCTGATCCATCGATTCGTGGAAGGCCTGGACGAGGTTGGGGCCTTCGTCGCGCGCCTGCTGCACGTGATCGAACTCCGACGGCGTGGTCCCCCCGGCCACGTGCGGGCGCACCCGGGCAAAGTCGCTGCCCTGGAAGAGCGCCTTGAGCGCCTCAAAACTCACCTCCTCCAGCAGCAGGTCGGTGGCCCGATCGCCAATGCCCAGGTTCTTGATGTTGTGCGGGTCGCGCGTCAGCCGGTGCGCGTCTGAGCCAGTGATGCAGTGCATGCGGCGCGCGTACTCGGGCTTGGTGCCGCTGAAGAAAGCGGAGGTGCTGCGCCGGCCCTTCTGGTCCAGGTCGGTCACTTCCAAGGCGCACAGGTTCATGTCCTGGGTGAAAGCAATCTTGGTCTGGCCGCCAAAGCCAAAGCCGCGCATGGCCACGCCGTTGGTGGAGTTGGCGTGAGCGGCGATGGCCAGGCCGCCGGCCTCGCTGATCAGCCGGTAGGCCGTCAGCACGTCCGTGGTGGCGCCCACGGCCACCGCGCCCCGGTCCAACTGGTCGCGCGGCACGTTCATCGACAGCAGCAGGTGCTCGAGCTCGCGCACCGTGGTCTCGGGCGGGAAGAGGCCCATGATGTGAAAGCCAAACGTGGCCGTGAATTCAAAGCCCGGCAGCAGCAGCATCTTATCCAGCAGGCGCCGGTACTCGGTCAGCCGGTGGTTTTCCTCGGGCACGAGGCGCTTGAGCCGCTCCAGCAGCTCCAGCTCGGCAATCTCTTCACGCAGGTGGCGCAGACCGGCCACGGTGTTGTGGTCGGTAAAGGCCATGATGTCCAGACCGCGCGCTTCGGCGGTTTGGAGCACGTCGAGGTAAGTTGCTTTGGGCTCCTGGTAATCGCTCGAAGCCGGGGTGTGCAGATGGAGGTCCATCGTGCGCCAGGTCGCATTGCCGCCGCGCCTGGGCTTGGGTGATTGATTTCGTCTCACACAATGACTTTCTTTAATGTTGTGGATAATTCGTCCGGGGGATAGGGTTTGAGAATAAAAGCGTCGGCGCCCGCCGCCCGACATTCAATCCCCACATCCATCCCAGACGACATGATGACGGGCATCCCCTTGAGCGCGGGGTGTTGGCGAATCTGCTGGAGCACCACAATGCCGTCCACTTCGGCAATGTGCACATCCATCAGAATCGCATCCGGCTGCTCGGCCAAAGCCACGCTCAACACCTGGTCGCCGCGGGGCGCCAAAATCACGGCGAACCCGTCCAGCTCCAACAGGGTTTTCAGCAGCATATTCATGGTGCGATCGTCATCGACGATCATCACTTTTTGGGCCACGGCCAAGCCCTCACTTGCCTGTGCGGCGCCGGCTGGTCTTGCGGGCCGGCCTATCAGCCTCGGCCGGCGCAGCCGACCGCCTGCCCCCACGGCGTCGCGGGCCATCGGTGGAGGCCGCCGGGGCCGTTTTCTTGGTCGAGGCACGGCGGCGGCCGTTGGCGGCGGCCGGTTCCAGCGCCGCCGCCCATACATCATCGACGTGCTGAGCCAGGATGAAGGTGACTTCCCGGCGCACCTCTTCGGGCACATCGTCCAGGTCCTTCTCATTGCGGCGTGGCAGGATGACGCTCTTCAGGCCGGCCCGGTGGGCGGCCAGCACCTTCTCCTTCACGCCGCCGATCGGCAGCACCTGTCCGCGCAGCGTGATCTCACCGGTCATGCCCACGTCCGGGCGCACCAGCCGGCCCGTCACCAGCGAAGCCAGGGCCGTGGCCATGGTCACGCCCGCGCTGGGCCCATCCTTGGGCGTGGCCCCGGCCGGCACGTGCAGGTGGATGTCGTGGGTGGCGAAGAAGTCTTCCTTGATCCCCAGCCGCCCGGCATTGGCGCGCACGTACGACAGCGCCGCCTTGGCCGACTCCACCATCACCTCACCGAGCTGCCCGGTCACCTGGAAGCCCTTGCCCCCCGGCATGAGCGTGGCTTCGATGAACATGATGTCGCCGCCCACGGCCGTGTAGGCCAGTGCCGTGGCCACCCCCGGCACCGCCGTGCGCTCTTCTATCTCTTCGGTGGGGAAGTAGCTGGGCTTGCCCAGCAACTCCACCACTTGCGGCCGGTCCACGGTCAGCGTGGTGGTGAGACCTTCGGCGATGCGCATCACCACCTTGCGCGCCACCGCGCCGATCTGCCGTTCCAGGCTGCGCATCCCGGCCTCGCGCGTGTAGTTGCGCACTATGGTCTGCAGCGCCCCATCGGTGAAGGTCAGCTCGTGGGGGCGCAGCCCGTTTTCCTTCAACTGGCGTGGGATCAGGTAGTTGCGCGCGATCTGGATCTTCTCACCCTCAGTGTAGCCTGAAAGCTGCAAAATCTCCATCCGGTCCAGCAGCGGGCCCGGGACGGGATCGAGCTGGTTGGCCGTGGTCAGGAACATCACCTGTGAGAGGTCAAACGGCACGTCCAGGTAGTGGTCGCGAAACTCGCGGTTCTGCTCCGGGTCGAGCACTTCCAGCAGGGCCGAGGCCGGGTCGCCGCGGAAGTCCATGCCCAGTTTGTCCACCTCGTCCAGCATGAAGACCGGGTTCTTGCTGTCGGCCCGCCGCAGCGCCTGCAGGATGCGGCCCGGCAGCGCACCGATGTAGGTGCGCCGGTGGCCGCGTATTTCGGCCTCGTCGCGTACGCCGCCCAGCGACATGCGGATGAACTTGCGGCCCAACGCCCGGGCGATGGACTGGCCCAGCGAGGTCTTGCCGACACCCGGCGGCCCGACAAAGCACAGGATGGCGCCCTCGCGCTCGCTGCGGATATAGTCAATGGCCGGCGGTGCCTCGGGTGCCACGTCCTGCCCCTTCCGTTCCGCGCGCAGCTTGCGCACCGCCAGGTACTCCAGGATGCGGTCTTTGATGTCGTTGAGGTCGTAATGGTCTTCGTCCAGCACCTGGCGCGCGTGCTTCACGTCCAGGTTGTCTTGGGTGAGCTTGCTCCACGGCAGGCTGGTCAGCCAATCCAGGTAAGTGCGGATGACGCCGTACTCCGCCGCGGCGGTGGGCAGCTTGGCCAGCCGGTCCAGCTCGCGCATGGCCTCCTTTTCGGCCTCCGGTGCCATGCCGGCTTCCATGATGCGCTGGCGGAAGGTCTCAATTTCGACCGACTGCTCGTCGGCCTCGCCCAGCTCGCGCTGGATAGCCTTCATCTGCTCGCGCAGGAAGTAGTCGCGCTGCACCTTCTCCATCTCGCCCTGGGCCTCGGACTGGATCTTGCGGCCCAGCTCCAGCACTTCCACTTCCTTGGTCAGCAAGACCAGGAGGCGCCGGAGTTTTTCGGTGATCGAGTCCATCTCCAGTAGGGCCTGCGCGTCGGCCAGCTCCATGCGCTGGTAGGTGGCGATGGTGTATACAAACTGGCGCGGGTCCTGCACACTGAGCGCGGCCGACAGCAGCTCGGCCGGCATGGAAGGCACCAGCTCGCCCAGCCGCTGGAACAGGCCCGAGATGTTGCGCATGAGCGCTTCAACCTCCAGGCTTTTCTCGCTGATCTCGGACGCCGGCTCGACGCGGGCCTTCAAGTAAGGCTCGGCCTGCCCATACTCCCCCACGCGGATGCGGGACAAACCCTGCACCAGCAGCCGGATCGTGCCGTCGGGCGCGCGGAACAGCCGGTGAACCATGGCGGCCGTTCCGATTTGGTACAAGTCATTGGGGGCGGGCTGTTCCAGCTCGGGGTTCTTGGCCGCCACCAGCCCGATAATGCGCTGGCCCACGGCCGCCTCGTCAATCAGTTTAATGGAGCGCGGTTGGCCAACCGTGAGGGGCACGGCCGTCAGCGGAAATACCACCACCCCGCGCAGCGGCAGGATGGCCAGGGTGTCGGGGAGGGGGACCTCGGCGGACGGGGGACCGTCCTCATCGGGGACGGTGATCTCGGCTATTTGGTTGACGTCGATCGGCAGCAGGGCAAAATCCGAAAGATCCAGCGAGATTTCTTCAAGCTGCGGGAAGATCGCCGCCGTCTCGGCGTCGGTCCACTTGGAGGCGGTCATTCTTGCACAGGAATATTGTGGGGTTTCAATTTGGGCAGCAGAATGCGGAGGAAGCCATCGGCGTATTCAGCATCCACCTTCGAAGCCTCCACGCTCACCGGCAGGTCCACCTCGGTCCGGAATTCCCCAAAAGGCACTTCCATCTGGTGATACGCCCGCCGGACGGGGCCGTGGTCGACGCGCACGCCGGTAACAATCAAGCGGCGCTCGAACAAAGACACGGTAAAGTCCGACTGTTTGACGCCGGCCAGCTCCACCAGGGCCACGAGCATATCTTCAGTTTCGTAAACATCGGTGGGGGGAACCCAGACACGACCATGACGTACCGTACGCGGCGAGGGGGC
>CAYUYN010000335.1:0-4776 GCA_964449185.1 uncultured Anaerolineales bacterium
GGGGCCGGCGCCGGCAGGGGCGCGGCCGCCTCCGCCACCCGCAGGTTCATGCCGTGGTGGCGGTGCAGCCACCAGGTAAAGGCCAACCCGGCGACCAGGCCAACCGTGGAAAGGATAACCCAAGACATAATGCTCCTCGCTCTAGCAAAGGTAGTTTACCATAACAAGAGATTGGCCCACTGACCAATAGCCAACCGTTTAGGCACGAAAATCCTGCGGAAATTGACAACAGTACAATACGGGATGTATAATGCTCACACTCATCTCGAATGAGCCGTGCCCGGGCGCGGACTGGGTTTTGGGCAAAGCGGCGGAGATTTGAACCCCTCAGTCGTACTTTTTACTTCTGACGGTCCGTCCAAAAAACTCGGCGCGCCATGCAGACTGGGCCACGCCGAGTTTTTGTTTGGTCGAAAGAACCTATGACCGACTCAGAACCTGATTTTCGGACGCTCCTGGACGAATCGGAACAAACGCCCCGACCACAGCGCGGTGACGTGCTGTCGGGCCGAGTGGTGGCGCTTGACACCCAGGGCATGATCGTGGACCTGGGCCTCAAACGCGATGGCGTTGTGCCCCGCACTGAAATCGACAAGCTCCGTGAAGAGGGCGTTGAGTTCACCGTCGACCAAGAAGTCCCGGTGGTCATCATCGAGCCGGAAGACAAAGACGGCAACCTGCGCGTGTCGGTCAACCAGGGCCGGCAGCAGAAGGATTGGCTCACGGCCGAGCGCTTGATGGCGGCCGGCGAGATGTGGGAGAGCGCCGTGACCGGCTACAACCGCGGCGGGCTGATCGTGCAGTTCGGCGACATCCAGGCCTTTGTGCCCGTGTCGCACATTACCGATCTGCCGCGCGGCATTCCCGAGAACGAACGCCAGAGCCGCCTGGCCCAGCTGGTGGGCCGGCCGATGGGCTTCAAGGTCATCGAGGTCGATCGCCAGCGCCGGCGCCTGGTGCTCTCGCAGCGCAACGCGCAGAAAGAGTACCGCGAAAAGCAGAAGGCCCGCCTGCTCGAAAACCTGGCCGAAGGCCAGGTGCGGCAGGGCGTGGTCACCGGCCTGCGCGACTTCGGCGCCTTTGTGGACCTGGGCGGCGCCGATGGCCTGATCCATATCTCCGAGCTGTCCTGGCGCCGCGTCAAGCACCCCAGCGAGGTGCTGACCATTGGCCAGGCAGTGGAAGTGGAAGTGCTCAAGGTCGACCGCGAGGCCAAGCGCATTGGCCTGTCGCTCAAGCGCCGCCAGCCCGACCCGTGGCAGCGCGTGGCCGAGCGCTTCCAGCCCGGCCAGACCATCGAAGGCACGGTCACGCGCCTGGCGCCCTTTGGCGCCTTTGTGGACCTGGGCGAGGGCATTGAGGGCCTGCTGCCGAGCAACCAGATCGCCGGCCGCAACGACGTGACCGAGAGCAGCGCCGTCCGCGTGCGCGTGCTGAATGTGGAGCCCGAGCGCCAGCGCGTGGGCCTGGCCCTGCAGTCGGTGATCACGCCGGCCGCCGAAGACGAAGAACCCGCCGGTGATGAGGCGGCGCCGGATGAGCTGGTCGCACCCGCGACCGAAGAAGAAGAGCCTGTGATGGCGGCCGCGGCCGCCGCGGCTGTAACGGATGAGGCTGAGGCGAGCGACGCCGAGGCGCCGCCGCAAGAAGGTGAGGCAGAGTAAGCCGCATGACAAAGACCGAAGAGAAGATCGTTGTTGAGGGGACCGTGGTGGAAGCCATGCCCAGCACTACCTTTCGCGTGACGCTGGAGAACGGCCACACGGTGCTGGCCTATCTTTCGGGCCGGCTGCGCAAGTACTATATCCGCATCCTGCTCGGCGACCGGGTGAAGGTAGAGCTCTCGCCCTACGACCTCACCCGGGGCCGTATCGTTTACCGCTTCAACTCCAACAGCGCTCCGCCGCCCGAGGCGAGCTAATTCGACGCGAAGTTGGCGATTGAACCGCCCCGGTCTCCGGGGCGGTTTGCGTTTAACGGCTGGGGACTAAGGGAAATAAAGGAAATAGAGCGGGGGTCGAACCAGGAAATCGGTGATTGGTCACCGCTCTAGCGATGTTATCCATGGGCATCCAGGTGTCATTTCGACGCCCACGTGCGGTTCGAACTAAAGACAAAGTCGCGGGCGGACCGCAGGTCTCACCTCGATTCAGCGCTGATGATCAGCGTGAGACCTGCGGTCCGCGCCAGTTTGGAGGCTTTAGGTCGGCGGCGTCTTGGCGCGTCGAAATGACAGTGCTCTTCTTTGAATGAATGACACTGATTTTCGTGGTCATGCACGGCTGCCAAGGCCATCACCAGAATCAAAAAACCGCCACGCTCATCGCGGCGGCCGGCCTCGCCAACCCTCTTCTGCCTTTATTTCCTTTAGTTCCCTTATTTCCCTCAGTTCCCTGCCATAAAGCCCGCTACTCTTTCCGCGCAATGATCGCCACCCAATCCTCAATCGCCTCCTGCGCCACGAGCTTGAGCCCCTGCGCGGGCAGGACGGCTTTGACCTGGTAGGCCTGCGAGTCGAGGATACCCGACAGCACCAGCAGGCCGCCGGGCGCCACGGTTTGGGCGAGGCCCTGCTCGAGCAGGTTGACGATGACCCGCGCCAGGATGTTGGCCGCCACGAACGGCACGCCCACCCACTGCGGCCCATAGCGGCCGGCCAGCACCTCGGCCAGGCTGCCCTGGCCGATGATCATGCGGTCGGCCACTGCGTTGGCGGCCGCGTTCTCGCGCGCCACGCGCACGGCCTCGTCGTCGATGTCCACCGCCAGGATGGGGCCGGCGCCGAGCTTGGCCGCCGCAATGGCCAGGATGCCCGAGCCGGTGCCGAGGTCCAGCATAGGCTCGCCGGGCTTCAGGTGGCGCTCGATGGCCTGCAGGCAGAGCTGGGTGGTGGGGTGGGTGCCGGTGCCAAAGGCCATGCCCGGGTCCAGGCGCACGGCCACGTCTTCGGGCGCCAGGGGCGGGTTGAGCCAGGCCGGCACGATCATCAGGCGGCGGCCGATGCGGATGGGCTGGAAGTTGACCTTCCAGGACTCCGACCAATCGGCGGCGACGATGGTGCGGTATTCGGGGGCGGGCAGGGGCAGCAGTTGGCCCAGGTGCCACAGCGCCTCTTCGAGCTGGGCGCGGCGCGTCTCCAGCTCGTCATCGGCGGGCAGGTAGGCGCGCACGCGCACATCGCCGGCGGGCCGCGTCTCGTCGGTGTCGAGCGCCACTTCGAGCCGCGTGGCCTCCAGCGCCACGCCCTCGGGCGCAAAGCGCGTCAGCACATCGGCGACGGCTTCGGCGGCTTCGCCGTTGACGGTCAGGGAGACTTCGAGCCACGCCATGAGAAAATGTAATTGGTAAGTGGCAATTAGTAAGTGGAGGCGCCTGAGCGATGACCAATTTCCAGTTACCAGTTACCTATTACTAATTACCGATAAACATCTCGCGGATCTTATCAATCAACCCGCGTTCCTGCGGCACGGCTTCGGGCGCGAAGGTCTTGGCCAGGTCTTTGAGCAGCTTCTTCTGCTCGCCGGTGAGGTCGGTGGGGGTGGCCACGGTGATCATCACATACATGTCGCCGCGGCCGCTGCGCTGCAGGCGCGGCACGCCCTTGGTGCGCAGGGGGATGGTGGTGCCCGGCTGGGTGCCGCTGGGGATCTTGATCTTTTCGTGGCCGTTGACGCTGGGCACGGTGATCTCGCCGCCCAGCGCGGCCACGGTCAGGTTGATGGCCACTTCCAGGAAGATGTCGTCGCCCTGGCGGCGGAAGTGTTTGTGCGGCTTGACGGCGATGACCACCAGCAGGTTGCCGTTGGGGCCGCCGTTCTGGCCGGGCTCGCCCTCGCCCGACAGCCGCAGCGACTGGCCGTTGTCGATGCCGGCCGGGATGCTGACCACGCGCTTGCGCGTCTGGCGCACCTGGGTGCGGCCATTGCAGACGTGGCAGGGCGTGGTAATGGTCTCGCCCTTGCCCTGGCAGGTGGGGCAGGTGCTGACGTTGACCATCGACCCCAGGAAGGTCTGCCGCACCTGGCGCACCTCGCCGCTGCCGTTGCAGTGGGTGCAGCGCACGGGCTGGGTGCCGGGCTCGGCGCCCGAGCCGCGGCAGGCGCCGCAGATCTCGTGGCGCGTGACCTGCAGCTCTTTTTCGACCCCGTTGATGCTCTCTTCGAAGGTAATGGAGACATCGTAGCGCAGGTCGGCGCCCCGGCGCGGGCTGCGGCGATTGTTGCCGCGGCCGCCAAAGCCGCCGAAGATGCTCTCGAAGATGTCTTCCATCCCGAAGCCGGAGAAGTCGGGCGCGCCGGCGCCGCTGAGGCCGGCATGGCCATAGCGGTCGTAGGCCGCGCGCTTCTGCTCGTCCGACAGCACGGCATAGGCCTCGTTGAGCTCCTTGAAGCGCTCCTCGGCCGCCGGGTCTTTATTAACGTCCGGGTGATACTGCTTGGCCAGCTTGCGGAACGACGTGCGGATCTCATCCGCCCCCGCCTGCCGGGTGAGGCCTAGTATCTCGTAGTAATCGCGTTTGTTTGCCACGGCCATAATAGTAATTGGTAATTAGTAATTAGTGATTAGCAATTTGTAACGGGCCATTACTAATTGCCAATTACCAATTACTCTTTTTACGCTTCCTTGAACTCGCCTTCCACCACGTTTTCGCCGCCGTTGGGGCCACCGGCGCCGGGCCCAGCCGGGCCGCTGCCCGCGGGCCCGCCACTGGGGCCGTTGGGGCCTTCGCCCGCGCCCGGGCCCGCACCAGTTGTTCCGTCGTCATCGTTTCAGGGC
>CAYUYN010000336.1:0-4772 GCA_964449185.1 uncultured Anaerolineales bacterium
AGCGACCGGGCCGATAATCTGCGCGAAAACGAGTCCGTACAGAAGGCTTACTTGGGCGTGACCTAGCTCTGAAACTTCTCCTGCTTTCCTCCCAGGACTTGCGCGCGGCCCTGCCCATGCCAGCGGCCGTGGCCGCCATGAAAGCGGCCTACGTCGAGCTCGCCACGGGCCAGGCGCTGGTGCCCCTGCGCGTGGCCCTGCCCGTGCCCAACGCTGACGCCGTCTCGCTCTTCATGCCCGCCTACTTGCCCAGCAGCGGCCTGGGCGCCAAGATCGTCTCTGTCTTCCCGCACAATCCGCAACACGGCAAAGCCATCGTCAACGGCCTGGTGGTGGTGCTCGATCCCGCCACCGGCGAGCCGGTGGCGCTGTTTGACGGCACTTTCCTCACCGCCTGGCGCACGGCCGCCGGCGCCGCGGCAGGGGTGGACGTGTTGGCCCGGCCCGACGCCCGCCTGGGCGCGCTGCTGGGCTGCGGGGCCACGGGCCGGACCATGGCGCTGGCCATGGACTGCGTGCGGCCGCTGGAGACCATCCGGGTCTACGCTCCCACGCGCGCGCACGTCGACGCCTTTATTGAGGCCCTCCAGCCGCAGGTCTCGGCGCGGCTGGCGGCGGCCGAGAGCGCGAACGAGGCGGTGGACGGCGCCGACGTGATTTGCACCGCGACGACTTCGCGCACGCCGGTCTTTGACGGCCACCGGCTCAAGCCGGGCGCGCACATCAGCGGGGTGGGGAGCTATACCCTGGAGATGCAGGAAGTGGACGCCGTCGCCGTCAGCCGCGCCCGCATCTTCATCGACTCGCGCGGGCCGGCCCTGGCCGAGGCCGGCGACCTCGTCATCCCCCTGCGCGCCGGCCAGACCCGCGTCGAAGACTGGACCGAGTTGGGTGAGGTCGTGGCCGGCCGCCGGCCGGGCCGCCAAGCGCCGGAAGACATTACTTTCTTCAAGTCGGTCGGCAATGCCGCGCAGGACATCGCCGCGGCGGGCAAGGCGTTGGCCGAGGCGCGGCGGCGCGGGCTCGGCAAGGAAGTTGAGTTCTGAGCATGCCAGTCTTACCTCAGACGGCGGACGTGGTGGTGGTGGGCGGGGGCGTGATGGGCGCGAGCACGGCCTATCACTTGGCCAAGCGCGGCGTGCGCAAGGTGGTGCTGCTCGAGCGCGAGGCCTTCTTTGGCCTGGGCGCCACCGGCCGCTGCGCCGGCGGCATCCGCCACCAGTTCGCCACCGAGATCAACATCCGCCTGTCGCTGCACAGCCTGCGCATGCTGGACGAGCTGGAGGCGGAGACCGGCCAGCCGGCCCTGGTGCGCAAGTGCGGCTACCTCTTCGTGCTCACCGACCCGGCCGATGAAGCCGCCTTTCGCCGCAACGTGGACCTCCAGCACTCGCTCGGCGTGGCCACCGAGTGGCTCTCGGGCGACGAGGTGCGCCGCCGGGTGCCGCAGGCGGTCTTCCCCGACGCCCTGGCCGGCACGTTCTATGCACCCGATGGCCTGGCCGACCCGAACAGCGTGGTGATGGGCTACGTCAACGCCGCGCGGCGCCTGGGCGTGACCTGCCTGACCGACGTGGATGTGCGCGGCATCGAAACGGACGGCGGGCACGTTAGCGGAGTGGTGACGGCGGACGGCACGCTTGCGACACCCACGGTGGTCAACGCCGCCGGGCCGTGGAGCGCGCTGCTGGGCGCGCTGGCGGGCGTCAACGTGCCGGTGGCGCCGCTGCGCCGCCAGTGGCTGACGACCACGCCCCTGCCCGAGGTGCCCACCGACTTTCCGTTTGTGATCGACTTCGCGCAGAGCCTGTACTTCCATCGCGAGGGCGAGGGCCTGCTGACCGGCATGTCGAACCCGCACGAGAAGTACGGCTACGACCAGAGCGTTGACGATGACTGGGAGCTGGCGCATATGGAAGCGGCCGTCAGGCGGCTGCCGTTGCTGGCAAGCGCCGGTTTAGTCTCGCGCTGGGCCGGGCTGTACGAAGTCTCGCCCGACGCGCACCCGATCCTGGGCGCCACCCCGGTGGGCGGCTTCTACCTGGTGACGGGCTTCTCGGGGCACGGCTTTATGCACGGCCCGATCTGCGGCCAGTTGATGGCGGAGATCATTCTCGACGGCGCGGCGAGCACGCTGGACGTGTCGGCGCTGAGGCTGAGCCGCTTTGCGGAGAATAAAGAGATCGTGGAATACAACGTCGTTTAAGAGCTATGTGGGGTTCGCCCCGTGCGAGCGAAGCTCACGTAGCCCTTGATGCGAAATCGGCCCGGGGCGCAATTTGTGTACCCAAGTCCCCTTGACGCCAAGGCCAAAAGTGCGCATCATATTATTGGGGAAACACAATGGCCGCTGGGTGGGAGATGGTCGAGATGGATGCTGAACGCGCGTACGCCCAAGCTCAAGCGCTGCTGCGGGCCGGCGAGAACGAGCCTGGCCGGCGGCTGCTGGTGGAGCTGCTGTCCGCGCACCCCACGCACCAGGAGGGCTGGCTGTTGCTGGCCACGGTGGTGGACGGCGTCGACCAGGCCATCGATTGCCTGCAGCGCGTGCTGGCGCTGAACCCCGAACACGCGCGGGCGCGCAAGTGGCTGCCCCTGGCCCAGCGCGAGCAGGAACGGCTGGCCGCCCTGGCCGCGCTCAAGGCCCAGCCGCCCGAGGCCGAGGACGAAGTGCCCCTCACCGAGCCGGGCGACGACGAGCGGGCGGTGCCGCGCCTGGGCCAATACCTGCTGGATTTCAAGTTCATCAGTGCCGTCCAGCTCAAGGCTGCCCTGGCCGCCCAACGCCGCGCCAAAGAGAGCGGCGAGCCCCGCCGGGTGGGCGACCTGCTGCTGGAGCAGGGCGCCATCTCCGAAGACCGGCTGAATTTCGCCGTCCGCGAGCAGCACCGCGGCTTTTTCAGCCAGTTTCAGGATTAGGGCAGGTAGGGGCGTTCAATTGAACGCCCCTACCCGCTGCGCAACCTGGCGCGGCCGTTTGCGTAGAGTTAATGGGGGGAATCAGGCCGGGAGGGGTAATAGGCTCGGATCACCTGGGGCCTTCTGGGTCGTTGACGAAAGGTGTAGACGATGGATCAAAAACACAACTGGATTGGACCGTACATCCCGCAGGGCAACTTTATCCGCGAGCTGATCCAGCAGGCCAAGCTGGCCTACAACCTGGTCATGGACCCGCGGGTGCATCCCGTGGTTAAGCTCATCCCGCTGGCGGCGCTGGGCTACCTCCTGCTGCCCATCGACATCGCGCCCGACGTGATCCCGTTCCTGGGTCAGTTGGACGATGCGGCCGTGCTGGTGTTTGGCCTGCGCATGTTCTTTGAGTTTTCCCCGCCGGGGGTGGTGGAAGAGCACCTCAAGCGCCTGGCGGAAAAGGTCGGCCGCGGCGAGTGGACCGTGGTGAATGACGACGCGGCTGGGTCGGGCAGCGCGCCCGCCGGCGGCGAGGTGGTGGACGACGAGCCCTAGCGCGGGCCAAGCCGGGCCGCTGTGACGACAGCACCCACAACGACGCGCGGGCGTGTGTGATTAAGGGGTCAGAGCGCCGGCTAAAACAAGATGGGCAGGGCGATCTTTTCGAAGACGAGCAGGGCAAAGAAGCCCAGCACCGACACGTTGAGGAACAGCATCAGCGCCAGCACGAAGCCCTGCATGGGCGTCAGGCCGCGGCTGCGCCGCCGCACCGACTTCACCACCAGCGGCTTAACGGCTTTCTCCGCCGGCCTTGAGATCACGGTTTCTTCGGGGTCCTGGGCGTTGAGGAACTCCGCTTCCTCGGCGCTCTTTTGGCGCAAGTTATCGAACATGACACACCTCCTAATGGAGTAATTGGTAATTGGTAATTGCTGGTAAGTTGCCAGTTACCAATTACCAGTTACCCTCACTCTGACATCCCCCGCCACCACCCGCCTCACCTCACCACTTTCCAGCCGGATCAGCAGCGCGCCGTCCTCGGCGGCCCCGGCCACAGTGCCATCATAATCGCCCTCGGCCGACTGGGCAACCACCCGTTGGCCCAGCCACAGCAGCCGCGCCAGCCAGGCGGCGTGCAGCCGGTCGCTGTCCGGGGCCAGGTCGGGGTAGTGGCGGTCCAGCCGCTCCAAAATCGCGTGCAGCAGCGCCAGCCGGTCCACCGGCCGGCCGGCTTCCGCCTCCACCGACGTGGCCGGGTAGAGCACGGCCTCGGGCGGGGGCGCCTGGCTGACGTTGAGGCCGATGCCCAACACCAGGTAATCCAGCCGCTCGCCGGACAGCCCTGATTCTACCAGGATGCCGGCGGCCTTGCGGCCGTCGATCAGCACATCGTTGGGCCACTTGAGCGCGGCCCGCACCCCGCTGACCTGCTCCAAGGCCTCGCACACGGCCACCCCGGCCAGCATGGTCACGCGCGCGGCGTAGCGCGCCTCCAGCCGGGGCCGCAGCACCAGGCTCATGGCCAGCGCGCTGCAGGGCGGCGTCAAGCGTCAGGCCTGCCTCGGCGCAGATCACCAGCAGATCAAGGGCGTCGGGAAGGCCTTTGCGAATGGCGTGTTGGCGGCGTTGAATAAGATTTCTCAAAACCATATCCGGCCCCATCGAGGCCAAAAGCATGCTGCCAACGAGGGCCAGAAGCTTCATCGATTGCGACCAGTCGAAAACCTTGACGCCGTAAATGAGAACCAGTGCGGCAATGCCGACAAGAACCGGCAGAACCAGCTTACAAAATAGCAGGACCACCACGCCGTCTTTCGAACGAACGCCGGCCTCCGCCAGTTTTTGGGCGAATTTTTTTCCTT
>CAYUYN010000337.1:0-2049 GCA_964449185.1 uncultured Anaerolineales bacterium
CACTTGCGGGCCGGGCCGGGGCCGCACCCGGCGCCGCCGCGCTAGCGCGGGTCAGCGCCCAGACCCATAGGGTAAGCGCCAGGGTGGCCGTCGGCAGCCAGAAGTCAAGATAGCGGATGGAGGTGAGCGGCTGGAGCCAATAGATGGCCAGGACACTGCCGACCAACATCAGCCAGTGGCGGGCCCGCTCGCGGAACAGCAGCCGCGTCAGCGGGGCCGCCGCGCCAAACACCAGCAGATGCGTGAGGGTCGTCATGGTCAGCAAGCCGAAAGGCTTGCGCCGGGCCGGGCGGCCTAGCGCAAGCCTTGTGGATGATCCCAAAAAGCCGTGAGGCCTAGAACCCCTGGTAGATCCACTGCGGCGAGGTGTCGGCCGTCAGGATGATGACCGCGATGACGAGGACGCACAGCGCCAGCGCCGCCGCGTTCTCCCGGGTCAGCCAGCGCGTCAGCCAGCGCCGCCACATGCGCCTAGCGTCCTCCGGTCACGTTATGCAGCGCATCGCAGGCCGGGCAGACACCGCCGGGGCGGATGATGGCATAGCCGCCCTGCGGGTCATCGTCGTAGCGGGTGAGATCCACGTTGAAAATGATGATCATGCGCACGGCGCTGCCGCTGCGGGCCAGGCTGACCGCCTCGGCCAGCCATTGGGCATGCTCGGCCAGCGAAGTGCCGCTCGCCCAGCCAAAGGACGGGCTGAGGAAGCCAAAGCCCTCCGCGGTCAGATAGCCCAGCTCGGTAAAGCACAGCTTGCGGGCGCCGCCAAAGGTGTTGTAGTAGGTGGACACCATGCCGGGGTAGTAACGCGTGAAGTAGGCATCGCGCGGGTCGCCGCTGTTCTGGGTGGGGCTGACGATGCCCTCGTTGTAGTGTACGCCCACGCAGTCCAGGTAGTTGGCCGCGCCGGCCGCCGCCATGCCGGCGATAAAGGTGTTGTCGTTCCACACCCGCGCCCGGCCAAAGGCGCCCTCGGCTCCGGTGGGGGCCGGCGCGCCGGAGATGACCATCGTCCCGGGGTTGTTGGCCTTAATCTGCTGGTAGGCCTGCCGCAGCAGCTCGGTGTACTTCACCGGGTCGATCTCGCCCACCGGCCACTCGCGGTCGATGTTCATCTCATTCCAGACTTCGATGGCATCGGCGCCGTGGCGCGCCAACTCCCCCACAAAGCGGGCGTAGTCGGCGTAGTTGGCGCCGCCGGCGATGTCGCTGGGGTGGCCCAGCACGCTCAGCAGGATCTTGAAGCCCTTATTGTGAGCATCCTGGATGATGCCCGCGTCAGCCGCCGCGCCCGGGCTCCAGCGCACCTGGCGCTTGACCCACAGCATGCCGGCGTGGCGCATCAGGTCGGGCCGATCAAAGCCGGCCACCTGCCCGCCCAGCTCAAAGATGCCCGCCCCGGCCCCGCCGGCCGGGGGCAGCACCGAGCCGCCCACCACCGCCGTCGGTCGCAGGTTGAAGCGGCCGGTGAACGACGCCGTGCTGCCGCCCCGGATGACGAGCGGGCTGGTCACCGGGCCGTCCCAGCGGGCGGCGCTGCCGCCCACCACCCCGATCCGCAGGGTATGCGTGCCGATGGCCAGGTTCCAGGTGGCGCGCCCGCCGGCGGGCACGGTGCCCAGGCTGCCGCCGTTGATCTTCACCTCGCATTGGGCGTCATCCGCCGCCGTCTTGCGGTTGATCTGGCAGAAGAAGTTGAACGTGCCCTGGAGCCACACCTTGGGCGGGCGCAGAACCACAAAGCGCGTGCCGCCGGCAAAGGTCGTGGCCTGCACGCCAAAGTTGTCGTAGCGGTAGCGCGCCCCGGCGGCCGGGTCCACCACATTGCGCACCTCCACCCGGTGCGCCGCCTGCGGGCTGGTAAACAGGTCTACGCTCGCCACCGGCCCCACGATGAAGTTGCCATCCAGGTAGATGTCGCCCACCAGCCCGGCGGGCTGGAGCGAAACCTTGAAGATCCCCTTGAGCGGGAAGCTGGCGTTCAAAAACGAGGTCTGGCCGACGTTGACGTTGGCCGCATCGTCGCGCACCAGCACGCTCCAGTTGAGGGC
>CAYUYN010000337.1:2149-4771 GCA_964449185.1 uncultured Anaerolineales bacterium
TCGAGCGCGTGCCCCACCCCGGGCGCCGCGTGGAGGCGGGCGCTGTTGACGCCGGCCGCCACCAGGTTGCCGTCCAGGTAGAAGTCGCCGGTGACGTTCGCCATGCTGATAAAGGCGTCGTAGCACGCCACGGACGCGTCGCAGGGCGCGGCCTGGGCGGCGGGTTGGGCCGGCCCGTTGGCCTGCCGGGCCGCGATCAGCCACGGCGCCGCCAACAGCAGCAGCAGCCATGACCATTTGAGCGCCTTAGCGCTGGGGATGAGACGATTTAACATTAAGCTCTCCTATGGATACCCGATGACACCGGCGCTGGCGGCGTCACAGCCGCGCGCCGTTCCCCCCAACCAGCTACCGATTATTGCGAAACGTACCCGTGTAGTTATGCTGATGCGTGCAGCCCGGCTCGGCGTTGGACACAAAGATGCGGCTCATGGTCAAGGTCGTCGCGCTGGCAAAGCGCACGTCCAGCGTGATAGCGCCGTCGCCCAGGGCCGAAGCGCCCGAAAACTGATAGGCGTTGTCGCCGAGGCGCGCCAGGACATAGTCTTCCGGCACGGTGTTGTGCATGGCCAGCGCGCCGTCGCCCGGCGTCAGCAACACCAGCCCATAGGGCGCATTAGCCGTTGCGGTACAGGTGCCGGTGGTGTTGTCGCCGCCCACCACGGCCGTGTTCCACACCTGCGCCTGGGTTGGGGTGAAATCCCCCGAGCCGGCCGGCGATGCGGCCGGCGCTACGGTCTGGGTGGCTGTGGCCGCAGAGGCGGTTGCAGTGGGCGTGGCCGAGGCCGCGCGGGTTTGGCTGGGCGTGGCCGTGGCCCTGGCCGTGGCGGTCGGCGGCTCGGGCGTTTCAGTGGCCGTGGCCGGCACCGGCGAGGCCGTGCGGGTCGCGGAAGGTTCGAGCGTGGGGCTGGCGGTGGCGCTGGAGGGCAGCGGGGTGCCGGCGGCCGGCGCGGGGCTGCAGGCCGCCAGGCCAAAAACAGCCAGCAGGCAGGCCAGCCAGGCCAATATAGTCGCGGTCGAGCGAAGGACAAAAGGGGTCAAAAGCTGCTCCTGGTTGCGGTCACCATCTGGCGGCCGGAGGATTATAAAGGATGAATCCGGTGGTCACAAGGCAGCCGTGGTGTCATAATCCTGACTGCGCTACAATGCGGTCTAACATCACTACGCGGGAGAAGCCATGAAGCACTTCGCAAATCTAATTTATCGTTGGCCGCTGTGGATGGCGGCGGTGGGCGTGCTGCTGGCCGGCTGCGGCGCCGGCCAAGGCAGCCAGGCCGGGGCCGCCAGCGCCGTGGAGGCCTATTTGCAGGCCCGCGTGCAGAAGAACGTGGAGCAGATGGCCCTGCTCTCGTGCCCGGAGTGGGAGGCGCAGGCGCGGCTGGAGGCCGTCTCCTTCCAGTCGATGGACGCCAGCCTCGAGGGGGTCATCTGCCAGGCCAACGGCGCCCAGGGCGCCAACACCCTGGTCGACTGCGAGGGCAAGATCGTCACCACCTACCAGGGCGAAGTGCGCGAGTGGAGCGTGGCCGAGCACCCGTATGTGGTGGCGCAGCAGGATGGCGAGTGGCGCATGTGCGGGTATGCACAGTAGTAGCTACTGCACGGCCTCCAGCACCGCCTGCAAGGCTTGCAGCGTCACCAAATTCCGCACGGTAAAGCCCGACTGGAGGTGGTCTGCGGTGAAGTAGTCCACCTGCTGGTCGGCGGGGACCGAAAGGTGAATGGTGTCGTTGGGATCGACGCCCTGATGCGGCAAGGTCTCTAAGGCCCGATTGAGGTTGATGAGCGGAAGGTCGTAGTCTTCAGCCACGCGCACCACAATGCGGTTGAGCAGCAGCGACTTCTCCGGGTCTTCCGGCCGGGTGGGGAAGGTGTTGAGCAGAGGCAGGATGCCGCGCTCGACCGTCTCGGCCACCAGGGTGCGCAGGAAGTAGTTGTAAGTGGCCGCCTCGGTGTAAGCCACGTCGTTGGTGCCAAACATGATGATGGCCACGCTCGGCTGGGCCCAGCGATACTCGCAGGCGGCCGGTGATTCGCCGCCCTGGCACCAGGCGGGGTCGGCCCAGGTGGCATCCAGCGGGCCGGCAATGTTAAAGCCGCTGGCCGCGGCCAGCCCGACGGTGGCAAACGAATTCAGTTCCCAGCCGGCGCTGCGCGCGGGCGCGGCCGAGTAGTGGCTGAGCACCCCGGCCAGGTCGGCGTACTGGCCCAGCTCGTAGTCACCCTCGGCAAAGGTCACCAGGAAGTACGGGTTCTCGGTCATGCAGTCGCCCAGCTTGGAGAACACGCCCGGGTTGTTGCCGCGGGCCAGCCCGGCCTGGTAGAGCGCGCGGGCATTGGCGCTGATTTCTGGGATCACGGGGTAATCGGCCAGGTTGATGTCCGCGACCGAGGCCGGATCGAACGACTCCAGGGCCGGCAGGGGCGGGCTGACCAGGGTTGGCGGTGCGAGGGTGAGCGGCGGCAGGATGGGCGTGGGCGGGCCGGCGGCTGGGCTGCACGCGGCCAGCAGCGCCACCGCCAGCAGCACGCCGATAGCGCGGCCGAGCATAGGCACAGCCTGACGAATAGAGGACATGGTGGGCATTCTACCCGGGCTGCTGGTGGGCGTAAAGCCACGCG
>CAYUYN010000338.1:0-4771 GCA_964449185.1 uncultured Anaerolineales bacterium
TGCGGTCACCCGCGACCACCAGCACCGAGTCCAGTTGGGCCTGCTGAAGGGCCGCCGATTGGGCGGTGTGCCAGGCGGACTGCGTGGACTGATCCTGCAAGCCGCGCTCGGCCTGCGCCAACTTTAGCTCGGCCGCGGAGGCCTCGGCGCGCGCCCGGCGCCACAAGAGGAACAGCGCACCCGCGACGAGGGCAAGAATGAGGGTGACGAGTAATGGGAAACCGGTAATTGGGTTAGCTTTCGAAGCGATAGCCGACGCCGCGCACGGTGGTGATGCGCTGGGGAGCGGAGGGGTCGGCTTCGATCTTTTCACGCAGCCAGCGGATGTGGACATCGACGGTGTGACTGTTGCCGACGTAGTCGTAGCCCCAAACGCGCGTGAGCAGCAGGTCGCGCGAGAGCACCGCGCCCTGGTTGCGCATCAGCTCGGCCAGGAGATCAAACTCGCGGTGGGTGAGCTTGACCTCGGTCTCGCCGAGCAGGGCACGCCGGGCCAGCAGGTCGAGCACCAGGTCGCCGGCCTGGAGCCGCACCGACTGGGCGCGCGACTCGCTGCTGGCGCGGCGCAGGTTGGCGCGCACGCGGGCCAACAGCTCGCCCAGGGTGAAGGGCTTGACCACGTAGTCGTCGGCGCCGGTCTCGAGCCCGGCGATCTTGTCGATCTCGGTGCCGCGCGCGGTGAGCATGATGATGGGCACGGTCGAGTCGCGCCGCAGCATGCGGCAGACAGAGAGCCCATCCAGCTCAGGCAGCATCAAGTCGAGGATGACCAGATCTGGCGTCTGCTCGCGTGCCAAACGGAGACCGCTCAGGCCATCGCCAGCGGTGACGACCTCGTAGCCCTCGGAGCGCAGGTTCAGCGCCAGGGTATCGCGCAGTGTCGCTTCGTCTTCAACCAGGAGTACTTTGGACATCGCAGTCAGTTCCATGAGTGAGCCTCAGGAAAGGCTACCTGGATCAGTTTAACGCGAGGTTAAGCGCGAGGCAAGGATGGTTGATAACAGGTGCGGGCCGGTGAGCAACGGACGCAGTCCGCTCCGCGCCAGCCGGTAAAAGAAAAAATGGGGCGGTTCACCCGGGGCGGTGTTTCCGCCCCGGGTGAACCGCCCCTGGCCCCATGACAAGGGAGGCCAGCTCGGTGGAGTCGCAGCGCAGCCAGAAGTTCTGGCGGGAACGTCCAATCAGCCGGCACGCTGGATCACCGCGGTGATGCCGTTGTGCGTTACGCGGCGCCGTGACCGGACATGGGCGAATTCGGGGTACGGCCCTACCACCCCACCCTACTTCTTTTTCTTGCTGCTGCTTTTCTTGCTGCTGCGCGTGGATTTGTTTGCGGCCCTTGCCTTAGCCTTTGGCTTAAGGGAGAGGCCCAAAGAAACTACTTTGCTGGTCACCGCAGGCGGCGTCCGCCCCAACGCAGCGGCAATCTCACTGGTGGGCCTTTTGAGTTTCACGAGCAACCTGAGCTGTTTCACGTCGATTGCGGTCCACGGCTTGCGGACGGTGTTGGTTGAACTGGTCGCCATTGTTGTCTCCCTTTGTGTCAGTGGGTCCGCCCCTGCCATCAGCGGACCGATTCGCCGGAGTTGTTGGCTCCGCACGCCCTACCGTAGGCGGCGTGTTTTGGCCAAAGCGGCCGCGGAGTTCAAGCTTGGCAGCGCCAGGCCCAGTTGGCTTGGCGGCTGCCGACACCATGGAAGCCGCGCACCCAACATGACGGTTGGCCCGGGTGCTGTCCTTTACTCATCGCGCCCAACGTTTCGTCCGACCCAGCAGCTACTCGAGCAGGCCGGGCGGACTTGGGAGCGGTACTCAAGCGGCGCCGGTGTGCGCCCCTGGGTTATCCAGTGTTTCGTCGGCCAGGACTTCGGCCACCAGCGGTTCGAGGATGAGGCGCCGGCCGCGCTCTTCGGCCAGGCCCACCATAGCCACCGGGAGCTCGCCTTCCAAGCGCGAAAGCAAGCGCGCGGCCTGGTTCTGCGTGCGGCGGTTACTGGCCGGATTGTACAGGACAAAGGTGAGCAGCGCCACCGCGCGTTCGCCGCGGCTGGCGCGCACCCACAGCGGCGCGAGGCCGGCCAGGGCGGCCAACACCCACGGCAGCGCGCGGATGTGCATAGCAATGGCCAGGGCTTGATGGAAGCACGCGTACGCTGCCTCCGGCTCGCTGGCGAGAGCGACCTCCCCCAGACCAGTGAGGGCCATCGCCAGGCCGCGCTGATAGCCCGTGGCCTGGAACAGCGCCATGGCCTCCCGGTCCAGGCGTTGAGCCTCCGCAAAGTTGCCGCTGTCCAGCGCCACGCCGCCCAGGCCCAACAGGTCGAAGCCAATGTCTTTCTGGTTGCCGGTAGTCCGATTGAAGGCCAGGCTGGCCTCGAAGCACTCGCGGGCCCGCGTATGCTCGCCGCGGGCCGCCGCCAGCCGGCCCAGGTTGTGCTGCCCATTGGCCTGGCCCCACTCCAGACCGAGCGCCTGCGCCAGGACCGCACTCTCCTGGAGAGCCTCCTGCGCGTCGCGGTAGTCGCCCAGGTCAATGGCGACCTCGCCCAAGCTGCCGAGCGACAGCAGCACGCCGTGCTGGTCCCCGGCGGTGCGCCGCAACCGCAGGCTCTCCTGAAAGAGGCGACGGGCCTCGGGGTAATCACCCAGGTCATAGGCCAGCCCGGCCAAGTTGTTCAGCGCTAGCGCGATGCCATACTGGTCGCCCAAGGCGCGCCCCAGACTCAGGCTTTCGCGCAGGGCGGCCTGGGCCGGCAAATACTCGCCCAGGTCCATCTGGACCACGCCGAGGTAATAGAGCGTGAAGGCCAACTGGGCCTGCTGCACGGGGTCCACCGGGCTGGGACGGACATGCGCCAGGCTCTCTTGCAGGGCGGCCAGGGCGGCGGTATTTTGACCCAGCCGGTGCAGGAACACGCCCCGCCCCGCGGCCAACTGCGCCAGGGTCAGGTCGGCCGTGCCGGGCGGGTGCTGCACGCGCCAGTTTTCAAGCGCGCGCGTAAAGGTCTCGGCGCCTTCCTGGTACCACTGTTCGGTGGCATAGAACAGCACCAGGGTCTCAAACGACTGCCGGATGGGCTCGGCGCGGCCATGCAGCGCCGCCCACTGCCAGGCCGCGCGGATGTTGCCGATCTCCAGCCGCAGGTTGGCCAGGGCCGCGGACTGGGCACCGCCCTTGACGGGGGCCTGGTGCCGCAGGAGAAACTCGGCGTAGTAGTCGCCGTGGACGCCGGCCGCCTGCTGCCACTCTTCGGGGCCGGCGTGGAGCTTGGTCTCGGCATACTGGCGCATCATCTCGTGCATCACGTAGCGCCCGCCGGGCCCCTTGCGCAGGAAGGCCTTGTCGACCAGGGCCGAGAGGAAGAACAAGGAGGCGCCCGCCACGGCGTGGGCGGCTTCGCGCTCGAAGCCGCCGCGGAAGACCGAGAGCCAGCGCAAGCGGCGGCGCTCGTCTTCGGCCAGCAGGCTCCAGAAGTAGTCCAGCACGGCCAACGCGCTGCGCTGCCGCTCGGGCACCTCGATGCGCGAGGTGACCAGGAAGTCCAGGCTGCTTTCGATCTGCGCCGCGATCTCACGGCACTTGAAGAGGGGCGTCCAGGCGGCAGCCAGCTCGATGCCCAGGGGCATGCCCTCAACCAGTTGGCAGATGCGGCGCACATACAGCCGGTCTTCGTCGTTGAGGGTGAAGTCGGGGGCGGCCCGCTGCGCGCCCTGGAGGAAGAGCTGCTCGGCGCTGTAATGGCTGGCGGGCGCGCTGCCGCGCGTGCCCGCCATGGGCGGGATGGGCAGGCCGCGCAATTCAAAGGTCGTGTCGCGGGGCAGGTCCAGCCGCTCGCGCGCGGTCACCAGGAGCCTGGCGGCCGGGGCCTGCTCCGCGAGCGCCAAAAGCAGGTCAGCCACGTCCAGGCGGGGCGCGAAATCGTCCAGGATCAGCAGCAGGGACTTGTCGTGCAGGTGCCGCAGCAGCTGGGTGCGCGCGTCCTCCGCGCCGGCGAAGGCCACGCCCAAGGCATGGGCGATGGCCGAGACCACGAAGCCCGCCGACGCAGCACCATCCAGGGGCACAAAGAACAAGCCGTCGTCGAACTGCTCACTCATCTCGGCGGCGGCCTGCACAGCCAGGCGGGTCTTGCCGATGCCGCCCGTGCCCACCATGACCACCAGGCGGCCACTGCGCAGCAGGCGCTTGATCTCCTGCAGCTCTTCGTGGCGACCCACAAAACCGGACGGCGCCAGCGGCAGGTTCTGCGGCGGCGCATGCCGGCGCCGCTGAAGCAGCTCGCCCAGAGGCAGGCTTTCAAAACCGGGGGCGAGCTGCCAGGTATCCTGGCCGATCTGCAGCACGTCGCGGTCGAGCAAGACGTGCAAGGCCTCGCTGAGGCGGCCGGGCAGGCCCTGGGTTTCCTGGTGGAGCCAATCACTAAAGTTGGTGGGCGGTTCCCAGCGCAGCGTGCTGCGCACCCACAGCCGCACACCCTGTGCCGTGAGCGCCTCCAACTCCACTTGTACCCGCAGGGGCGCTTCGAGCAGCGCGGCGCGGCGCGGGCCGGCCGAGTCGACGGTATAGGCGAGCGCCACCACGCTCAGCTCGGGCGCGAAGAGGAGCTGGCGCAGGAGGTCCAGGGTGGCCGCGTCCAGGTCGGCTAACCGATCCACCGCGATCAGCAGCCCGGCCTGACCTTGCTCTACCAGGCTGCGCTGGAGGGCCTGGATAAAAAGCGGCTCGCTGGCGGCGGGCGGAGGCAGGCCGCCGGCCGGCGGGGGCGACTCG
>CAYUYN010000339.1:0-4754 GCA_964449185.1 uncultured Anaerolineales bacterium
TTATCCGCTTTTACGCGGAGCGGTGTAATCCGTGTACAAAATCCCCGCGCCCACACTGGCCCTTGACTTACCAGCCCCGTTAGTGCTATAAACACTCTCAATCAAACACGCCAAAAACGTGGATGAGGACGAGTACGCTTCAAAGCGGTGGTCAGAGAGTCGGGCAGCTCGTGGTGCGAGCCCGATCCAGGCGCGGAAGCCGAATGGACCTCGGAGTTGCACGGGCCAACGCCTCAGCGCCAGTAGCCCAAGCCGGAGACTGCCACCGTTATCAGGCAGAGGGTATTAATCGGCGAGCGCTTCCCGCGCCGGCGAGCGTACCCGCAAAGTGAGGCTGGCCTTCCCCGGAACCTGTCGCTTTCACCGACAGGTTTTTTGTTTGCGACTTCGGGCGGGCTGGCTTAACCAGGGTGGCACCACGAGAGTCCCCTCTCGTCCCTATGGACGAAAGGGGCTTTTTAATTGGCTGCTCACGAAAGCAGGTGACCGCATGACCGCTCCCGCGAAACCGCGCCTCCTTACCGGCGACCGCCCCACCGGCCGTCTGCACTTGGGCCACTACGTGGGCAGCCTGGCCAACCGCATCCGCCTGCAGCACGAGTACGATGCCTTTTTCATCGTGGCCGATCTGCACACGCTGACCACCAAGCCCGAGCCGGACTTCATCCGCGCCATCCCGCACAACATCCGCGAGATCGTGCTCGACTACCTCTCCGTCGGCATCGACCCCAACCTGGCCACCATCTTCGTCCAGTCGGCCATCCCCGAGACCTACGAGCTCAACCTGCTCTTTGAAATGCTCGTCACCGTCCCGCGCCTGGAGCGCCTGCCCTCGCTCAAGGACATGGCCCGCGACGCCAACCTGGCCAGCATGCCTTTTGGCCTGCTGGGGTACCCGGTGCTCCAGGCGGTCGATATTCTTCTGCCGCGCGCGAACCTCGTCCCCGTGGGCAAGGACAACCAGGCCCACGTCGAGATCACCCGCGAGATCGCTCGGCGCTTCAACCTGCTCTATGGCAGCCCGGTCTTCCCCGAGCCCGAGGTGCTGCTGGGCGAGGTGCCCACCCTGGTCGGCACCGACGGCAGCGCCAAGATGAGCAAGTCGCTCAACAACGCCATCTTCCTGGCCGATGACGCCGCCACGGTGGAGACCAAGGTGCGCGGCATGTACACCGACCCCAAGCGCTTGCGCGCCACCGACCCCGGCACCGTGGAGGGCAACCCGGTCTTCGTCTACCACGAAGCCTTCAACCCCGACCACGCCGAGGTCGAAGAGCTCAAGGAGCGCTACCGCGCCGGCACCGTCGGCGACGTGGAAGTGAAGAAGCGCCTCGCCCGCGCCATCAACACCTTCCTCGACCCCATCCGCGAGCGCCGCGCCTACTACGAAGCGCACCCGCTCCAGCTCCAGGACGTCCTGGCCACCGGCATTCGCCGCATGCAGGGCGAAGCCCGCGAAACCATGCGCCAGGTCCGCGAAGCCACCGGCCTCAGCTACACCGCCGAGCTGTATCAGGACACGATTGATCTGTTTGGAACGGAGTCTGCTGTTGAAGAGGGGTAATAACCTTGGTCACATGTTTATCGATCTTATCCGTTGCATCCGTCTGCGTAGCGATCCGTTGACCAAAAGTGTATGTCCTATAGGAGCCTCAGCCACCTATGCTCGCCGAACTGACTGAACCCACCACCGCAATCAAATTGCCCGTGCCCGTCGTCCGCGAGCTGCACGCCGACCTCGAGACCCCCACCAGCGTTTATCTCAAGCTGTGCGGGCGCGGGCCGTCCTTCCTGCTCGAGTCGATCGAGGGCGGCGAGCGCGTCGCGCGCTACTCCTTTATCGGCGTGGACTCGGCCAAGCAGTACCGCCTGCGCGACGGCGCGGTGGAGCGCCACACGCCGCAGGGCATCGAGCGCCTGCCCCTCAGTCCCGGCCGCGACCCGCTGCACGTCCTCCAGGCCGAGCTGGCCGGTTACCAGTCGGCTCACATCGACGGCCTGCCGCGCTTCGTGGGGGGCCTCGTGGGCTACCTGGGCTATGACGCCATCCGCCACTTCGAGCCCAAGCTGTCGGGCCTGCCCCGCGCCGAAACCCTGCCCGAAGGGATCTTCCTGCTCACGGACACGCTGGTCGCCTTCGACCACGCCCGCCGCAGCCTGTACCTGATCGCCCACGCCTTCGACGGCGACCAGGCCGCCGCCCAGGCCCGCCTGGACGCGCTCGAAGCGCGCCTGGCCGGCCCCTTGCCCAGCCGCCCGGCGCCCGCCACCAACAGCGCTTCGCCCATGCAGTCCACCCTCACCCAGGCCGAATACGAGGCCATCGTCCGGGAGGCGCGCGAATACATCGCCGCCGGCGACATTTTCCAGGTGGTGCTCTCGCAGCGCCTCAGCCGCACCACCACCGCCCAGTCTTTCGACGTCTACCGCGCCTTGCGCCGGCTGAACCCCTCCCCATATATGTTCTACTTCGACTTCGGGGAGGTGGACGGCCAGCCCTTAACCCTGGTGGGCGCCTCGCCCGAGATGTTCGTGCGCGTGGAAGGCCGCCGCGCCAGCCTGCGCCCCATCGCCGGCACCCGCCCGCGCGGCGCCACCCCCGCCGAGGACGAGGCCCTGGCCGCCGAATTGTTGGCCGACCCCAAGGAGCGCGCCGAGCACGTCATGCTGGTGGACCTGGGCCGCAATGACCTGGGCCGCGTGTGCGCCTATGGCACCGTGCGCGTCTCGGAGTTCTTCACGGTCGAGCGCTACTCGCACGTCATGCACCTCGTCTCGCATGCCGAAGGCGACCTGCGCCCCGGCCTGACCGCCTTCGACTTGGTGCGCGCCGCCTTTCCGGCCGGCACCGTCAGCGGTGCGCCCAAGGTGCGCGCCATGGAAATCATCGGCGAGCTCGAGCACAACGCCCGCGGCCCCTACGCCGGGGCCGTCGGCTACTTTGGCTTCGACGGCGCCATGGACACCTGCCTGGCCATCCGCACGCTCGTCGGCCGCGGCCACACCATCAGCGTCCAGGCCGGCGCCGGCATCGTCGCCGACTCCGATCCCACGCGGGAGTACCAGGAGACGCTGAACAAGGCGCAGGCGGTTTTGCGCGCCGTGGAGATGGCGGAAGGAAAGATATAGCCATGCTCGCCGTCATCGACAACTACGACTCCTTCACCTATAACCTGGTCCAATACCTGGGCGAGCTGGGCGCCGAGCCCCAGGTCTTCCGCAACGACGCCATCACGTTGGAAGAACTTGACGCCCTCGGCCCCGAGCGCCTGGTCATCTCGCCTGGTCCCGGCAGCCCCAACGACGGCGGCATTTCCAATGCCGCCATCCTGCACTTCACCGGCCGCATCCCGGTGCTGGGCGTGTGCCTGGGCCACCAGTGCCTGGGCGCCGTCTACGGCGGCTCGGTGCAGCGCGCCCCGCGCCTGATGCACGGCAAGACTTCCAGCATCCACCATCACGGCGAAGACCTCTTCGCCAACGTGCCCTCGCCCTTCGAGGCCACCCGCTACCACTCGCTCATCGTCGAAGAACCCCTGCCCGACTGCCTACAGGTGACCGCCTTCACCACCGAGGGCGAGATTATGGGCTTGCGCCATCGTGAGCACCCGAGCTTTGGCGTCCAGTTTCATCCGGAATCGATCCTGACCCAGCACGGCAAGCAGATTCTGCAGAATTTCTTGGACATTGGAAGAATGTAATTGGTAATTAGTAACTCGTAATTGGCCTTCAATTGCTAATTACCAATTACGAATTACCCTTCCAAAGGAGCACAGCATGTTAAAACCCTTCATCGCCCTGGCGCTCAACCGCCGCGACCTCAGCGCCGCGCAGGCCGAAGAGGCCATGAACATCATCATGACCGGCCAAGCCACCCCGGCTCAGATCGGCGCCTACCTGGTGGCCCTGCGCATGAAGGGCGAGACGGTCGATGAGATCACCGGCTCGGCCCGCGCCATGCGCGCCAACGCGGTGCCCGTCCACCTGGCCCCCAGCAGCCAGTTGCTGTACGACACGGCCGGCACCGGCGGCGACGGCGCCGGCACCTTCAACATCTCCACCGCCGCCGCCTTCGTGCTGGCCGGCTCCGGCCGGCGCGTGGCCAAGCACGGCAACCGCGCCGCCTCGTCCCAGTGCGGCAGCGCCGACGTGCTGGTCGCCCTGGGCCTCAGCCTCGACCTCACGCCCGAGCAGGTGGGCTGCGCCATTGAGCAGGTTGGCATCGGCTTTCTCTTTGCCCCCAAGTTCCACCCGGCCATGAAACATGCCGTCGGCCCGCGCAAGGAGATCGGCCAGCGCACCATCTTCAACGTGCTGGGTCCCCTCACCAACCCGGCCGGCGCCAACGTGCAGGTCATCGGCGTCTACGACCCGGCCCTCACCGAGCCGCTGGCGCGCGTGCTGGGCGACCTGGGCAGCCGCGCCGCCTTCGTCATCCATGGCGCCGGCGGCGCCGATGAGCTCAACCCGTGCGGACTCAACCGCATCAGCCACCTCAAGGACGGCGCCGTCCGCACTTACGACTTCGACCCGGCCGAGCTGGGCTTTGACCGCATCGAGCTGGCCGAACTGCGCGGCGGCAACGCCGACGACAATGCCGGCTACCTGCGCGGCGTGCTGAATGGCAGCCTCAATGGCGCCCGCCGCCATGCCGTGCTGCTCAACGCCTCCGCCGCCATCGCCGCCGAGACCAGCGACTTTCCCGCCGCCGTGGCCGAAGCCACCGCCGCCCTGGACAGCGGGGCCGCGCTCGC
>CAYUYN010000340.1:0-4736 GCA_964449185.1 uncultured Anaerolineales bacterium
ACACGCATTTCACCTTCATCGCCTCGCCCGCCCATACCTTGCCGCCCGGCGCCAAGCGCCGGGCCGGGGCGACGACCACGCCGGCAGCGCGGACGCGGGCGGCCACGCCCGCTCGGCAGCATGGGTGGTGGCCGGGGCGGTAAGCACGCCCAGGATGTTTTCATTCCTTTGTCAGTCGGGCTCCCCTACGCCGCCCACTCACGACGCTTACGCCGCTACGATCACCTGGCAACAGAATAAGGCCTCTGCCATGCCCGGGCTATCGGATAAGCGTCCGCTTTGGTGTAGGATTAACCACGAAAGGTCGACCGCATACTGGTGAGCGGCACCCACAGGCTACGCATGCGACTCTACAACACCCAGACGCGCGACCTCCAACCGTTTGAGCCGGCCGGCCCCGAAGTGAAAGTCTACGTGTGTGGTATTACACCCTACGACACGACCCACCTGGGCCATGCCTTCACGTACACGAACGCCGATCTGCTGATCCGCTACCTCGAAAGCCAGGGCCGGCCGGTGCGCTATGTGCAGAACGTCACCGACATCGACGACGACATCCTGCGCAAGGCGGCCGAGGTGGGCGAAGATTGGCGCGGGCTTGTCAACCGCTGGACCGCTCACTTCATCCGCGACATGCTGGCCCTCAACGTGCGCCCGCCCGAAGTATTGCCGCGCGCCACCAGCGTCATCCCCGAGATCATCGCCATGGTCCAGGCGCTGATCGCCCAGGGGCACGGCTACGCCTCGGGCGGCAGTGTGTACTATGCGGTCGATACCTGGCCCGACTTTGGCGCACTGAGCCACTTGCCCAAGGACGCCATGCTGCCCGTGGCCAACGAGCACGGCAACCGGCCCGACGATCCGCGCAAGCGCCAGCCGCTCGACTTCGTGCTGTGGCAGGCCCAGGCGCCGGGCGAGCCCGCCTGGGACAGCCCCTGGGGTCCCGGCCGGCCCGGCTGGCACATTGAGTGTTCGGCACTGAGCGCGCGCCACCTGGGGCCGTCCGTGGACGTGCACGGCGGCGGCAGCGATCTGATTTTTCCGCATCACGAGTGTGAGATCGCGCAGAGCGAGGCCGTCTCCGGGGAGCGGCCGTTTGTGCGGGTGTGGGCGCACTCGGCGATGGTGGAGCATGACGGCGCCAAGATGAGCAAGTCGCTGGGCAACCTGGTGATGGTGTCTGACCTGCTCCAACGTTGGTCGCCGGACACCCTGCGCCTCTACCTGGGCAGCCACCACTACCGGGAAGTCTGGGGGCACGCTCCCAAGGGTCTTCAACGGGCGGAGGCGCTGGCCAACACCCTGCTGGCCGCCGTCACGGTACGGGGCGGCGCCGCCGAGCCACTGGCCGCGGCCGAAGCCTTCGCTCGCTTCACCGCCGCCATGGACGATGACCTGCGCACACCCGCGGCCTTGGCGGCGATGGCAGGGTTCGCGAACGAGATCTTGGCCGCCGCGCAGGCTGGCCGCGCCGTGGCCGAGGCCCAGGCCAGCCTGCGGGAGATGTGCCGCGTGTTTGGGCTGCGGCTGGACGCCAACGCCCCCGAGCCGCGCGTGACGGCGGGCTGGAGCAAGCACCTGCTGGACTACGCCGACGGCGCCTCGTAGACCGTGACCGCCTCTGCCACCGATTAGACGCGGCAGCGCCGCGCCCCTACGGCGGTGTGTTCCGGCCTCAGTACCGAAACACGGCCGCCAGCGGGTCGCTGCCCGGCATCTTGTCGGCGGTCACCGCGTAGACCTGGCCGCCGTTGAGATAGGTCTGAACCGCGGCCAAGTCATATAAGTCTTCGTCCTCCGGCGCGGGCTGGGCGTGGACTTCCACGGTGTTGGCGTCCGCGTCAAAGCGGCCCCAGGCCTGCCGGCCCACCAGGACAAACAAGGATTCCACGCGGCTGTAGCAGGCCGCCGGCACGATCTCCGCCACATCAGTGGAGGCGCGCGGGTCGCCGGCGCCCGCCAATTGCCGGAACTTTTCGGCGACGGCCTCGCGCTTGGCGACGATCAACGGCCGCACCAGCTCCCATGCCTCGGCGTGCAAGTCTTCGGGCTTGACCTCTTCGGGGTTGCCCTTCAGCCCGGTCTCCAGAAAGTGCGGGTACTCGTTGGCCTCACGATAGAGCGGATGCAGATACTCCACGCCGGCCACCAGCAGGGGCGCCGTGCTGGGTCCTAGAAAAGCCCTGACGCCCGCATCCACCTGGTTGAAAAAACGCAGCAGGTCCGTCCGGTGCTCATCACCGGTCATGCCAATGCCGAAATAGACACCGGGCCGTTCGCCGCCCTGCCCGCCCGGCGAGCGGATGACAGTGTGGAATAGCGTTGGGGCCTCGTGCTCGTCAAAGCGCAGAGCCTCTGCCATGCTTTGGGGTGTGTTGGGGAGGTCCACGGCGCGCACGGTGTGCCGCGTGCCCTCCAGCAGCCGCACCTGCTTCTGGCTGAGCGCCAGGATGTAGAAGACCCCATCCGGCGCCAGGGCCGGCAGCATGGGCTTGAGGTGGAAGCGGCTCCCGATATGCAGCAGCTCTTCAACCGCGAAGGGCAGCCAATAGTGCTGAAAACGATCCGGGGCGAGAAAAATGGCCAGTCCTTCACCGTGCGGCTGCGCCTGATTGTGGCGCGCCAGCAGCTCCTCCGCCGGGGCCACCAGCCGGCGCGCGTCGTGGGCACGCAGCCCGTTGGCAGCCAGGCGTTTCTCGGCTTCGGTCAGGAGATTTCTCAGCCGGATCGAGTCTTGCTGAACGTCGGGTCCGGCCCGATGGACGGGCAGATAGATGGACACGCTTGGGTTGGCCTGGGTCGCGGCCAGAGACTTCAATTCCTCGTTGGATATTACCTGCATGAGATATTCTCCAGTTCTGCTAAGTCAAGCGAACAAGTTCTGTCGCAACGGCACGTGGCCAAGAGTCACCCCCCCTGCCCTCGCAGCGCAGCGGAGATGGGTCCCTGCCAGGGACGCGCAGCGGGCCGGGGGGTTAGGTCTGCCGGCCGCGTTCGCCTCCCCGGACCGATGTGCGGCCGGCCCGCGCTGCCACGGCGGCTGCCCTGCCACGCCAGCGCCGGTCAGCCCGGCGGATTGGCGCGCGCGGCGCCGATCAGCTCTTGCTTGAGCGCCCACAGACGCTGGCTGAGCGAAACGTGGTAGATATGCGGGTTCATCAGGCGCTTGACGCCGGGGTCTAACCGCGCCAGGTCGGCCTCGCGGCAGGCGCGCATGGCGTCGATGGTGGGCAGCTCATAGACGAGTTGGCCTTCGCGCAGGATGTCTACGTGCAGCTGTTCGACGCGCGAGACATCCTGCCTCTCCAAGGTACGGTAGCGGGTGTGCTCCACGGGGTGGTGCAGCACGATGGGATACATGGACCGCGGGTCTTCATCTTCCAGGGTCAGCAGATCGGTGGTGGCGCGGCCGCGCTGATCGTACAGGCGCCAGGCCGTCTTGTGGCCGGGGTTGAGCGTTTTCTCGGACGACTCCGAAACCTTCAGCACCGGTTTCCACGCGCCGTCTTTTTGCAGGGCCACCAACTTGTAGACGCCGTCCAGGGCGGCTTGCCCGCGCGATGTAATCAGGCCCGTGCCGACGCCATACACCAGGCGCGCCACCAGCCTGGCGGCCTCCACCCCATACAACGGCGCCTCGTCCTCAATCTGGGTGATGATCTGCCAGATGACCAGCTCGTCGAGGTTATTCGAGAGCACAATGACGGTATCTTCAAAGCCGGCCGCGTCGAGCAGCTTGGCGGTCTGGATGCTCAGGTAGGCCAAGTCGCCGGAGTCCAGCCGCACGCCCACCGGCTTGTGGCCCGTGCGCCGCAGCTCTTCGAACACACGGATGGCGTTGGGCACCCCGCTGTCCAGGGTGGAGACCGTGTCCACCAGCAGCAGGCAGTCATCCGGGTAGACCTCGGCGTAGGCGCGAAAGGCGTCCAGCTCACTGCCGCCCAGCGCGATGAAGCTCTGCACCAGGCTGTGGGCGTGCGTGCCCTTGGGCGGGTAGCCCAGCACGGCCGAAATGCCCACGTTGGAGGTATAGTCGGCGCCGCCGATGAGGGCAGCCCGCGCGCCGGCATTCACGCCTTCGCCGTGGCCGCGCCGCATGCCAAACTCCAGCAGCAGTTGGCCGCGACCGCTGGCGCGGATGCGGGCGGCCTTGGTGGCAATCAGGGTCTGGTAGTTGAGCATGTTGAGCAGCGCCGTCTCGAGGATCTGCGCCATGATGAGTGGGCCGCGCACGACGGTGAGGGGCACATTCGGATGGACCACGCGACCCTCGGGGATGGCCGACAGACTGAGGCCTTCAAAGTTGCCATGCTGCCGCAGCCACGCAATGAAGTCGTCCGTGAAGATGCGCCGGCCCTGAACGTCGGTTTGGCTGCGCAGATAGCTCAGCTCGGCGTCACGAAAACGCGCTGAGGCCATCCAGTCCAGCAGCCAAGCCAGGCCGGCGTTGACGCAATAGCCGGCCTCGTGCATGCCATAGTCGGGGTACTTGCGGAAGAAGTGATCGAACTGCGCGGGGGTGTTGTGCAGGCCCATGTGGAAGTAAACCTGGGCCATGGTGAGCTGGTACTGATCGGTGAAGAGGATGCCCTCGGTAATCGCGTCGACCTCTGATCGCATTGCCTGTGCCTGCCGGCCTCCGTGGTCGCGCAGCCCTTGCCGGGCGCGCCGGGGACTTACCTATTTATCCTATCACACTAAAGCGGCTAGACGTACGCGCCAAGCGGCCCAGCGGC
>CAYUYN010000341.1:0-4734 GCA_964449185.1 uncultured Anaerolineales bacterium
AGGCCATGGGCGATACCGACGCACGTGCAGTACGGGTGTTTTCAGGCACTGTGCGGCACTCTCACCAAGCGTTGAAGTCGCCACTACGCCCTTACGGTTTGGCGTCGGTCGCGCGAAGCGGTCGTCCGTCGTCCAACAGCATAGAATCGATCGCGGCGTCTACCTCGAAGCCGCTCTCGCGGCCGGGCCTCAACCACACCAAAAACTCGGTATTGCCTTCGGCGCCTTTGAGCGGGGAGCGGATGAGGCCGGCGGGCGGCAGGCCGTTGGCGTGGGCCCAGCCGAGCAGATCGGCCAGAACCTGGCGGTGCACGGCGGGGTCCTTGACGATGCCGCCTTTGCCCACCTGCTTGCGCCCGGCCTCGAACTGCGGCTTGATCAGTGCCACCATCTCGCCCGCGGCTGGCTGGCCGGCCAGCCAGCCGCGGGCCACCGGCAGCAGCAGTTTGAGCGAGATAAAGGAAGCGTCGAGGGTGACGAGCTGGACCGGCTCGGGCAGGGCCGCGAGGTAGCGGGCGTTGGTCTTTTCCATCACCACCACGCGCGGGTCGAGGCGCAGGCGGTAGTCGAGGATGCCGTGGCCGACGTCGATGGCGTAGACCTTCGCGGCTCCGCGCTGGAGCAGGACGTCGGTGAAGCCGCCGGTGGAGGCGCCCAGGTCGGCGCACACCCAGCCGCCCACAGCGAGGCCAAAGTGTTCGAGAGCGGCTTCCAGCTTGTCGCCGCCGCGGCTGACGAAGCGTGGCCGCGCGCGCACCTCGATGCGGGCCTCGTCGGCGACATTGGCGGCGGGCTTGTCCACCAACTGGCCATCCACCAGCACCTCGCCGGCCATGATCAGCCGCCGGGCCTGCTCGCGCGACTCGGTCAGCCGCAAGGCGTGAACGCGCTGGTCGAGGCGGCTCTTAGCCATTCCTTCATTTCCCTTATTTCCTTGCTTCTAGCCCGCCCCGCCGTCGGCCTTGGCTCGCTCCGCCTTCGCCTTCTGTGCGATGAGCTGAATGGTCTTGGCGAGGCCGAGAGCGGGGTTGCTGAGGGTGGCCACGACCACCTGAAAGATGTCGTCGGCCATGCCGCCGAGGGTGAGCAGCCAGCGCTCCAGGCGGTCGGGGTTGGCGTCGTCGCCTTTGCCGGTTTCGGTCTCGATGCGCTTGACCGTGTCGGCGATCTCGTCCTTCTCGACCTTCGGGTCCGGCGGGCGGGCTTCGATCTTCTGCTGCACCTGCCGGAAGGCCTGGGCGAGCTCCTGCGCTTGCGGATGGCTGGTGGTGATTTTGTCGCCGCCCACAATGTCGCCGCCGGCGGTTTGGGTGACCGTCTTGCTGCCGCCGACGAGGTCACCGGTGACGGTGCCGCGGATGATGTGGCCGGTCCGCGTGGTGTCGCGCCGCGTGGTCTGTTGGCCGAGGTTCACATCACCGTCGTCCGCGTGCACGTCGTGGCGGTCGCCCGGCGGGGTGGGTTTTTTGGGCATGGTGGCTCCTGGAAGACGTAGGGTTGCGCTTAGGACCCGCCCATCATGCTCAGCAGGGTGGGGACCACGGCAAAGATGAAGACACAGGTGCTCAGCAGGCAGCAGAGCAGCAGCACGGCGCCGCCAATGAGCATCGGGGTCCGGTTGCTGCCGGCGGGACGCGCGGGGGTGATGGGCGGCGCACTGGCCTCGTTGACCACGGGCGCGACGGGGACCGGAACTGGTTCGGGCGCGCTCATTTCGCTGGCGGTTGGCTCGACCGGCGCCGGCTCTTCAGCGGGCGTGCCCACTTCGGGCACGACGGGCGGCTCAACCACCGGTTCGGGTGTGCCCAGGTCGAGCGGCGCGGGTTGGTCCTCGGCCAACTCTGGGGTGGGCAAGGCCTCGGGCGTGACGGAAAGCTCCGGGGCGGGTTCGGGCGTGCCGGCGGCCGCCGCGACCGGCGTCTCCACCACGGCCGCTACCGGGCTGTCGGCCACCGGGTCACCGAGGCCAGGCTCCACCAACGGATGGGCGGCGTCGGCATCCACCGTGTAGCCCACGCCGGCCGGGGAGTCGGGCGCGGGCGGCAGGTCGGGCGTGGAAGGGGGCGTGCCGTCGGGGCCGGTGGGCGGCATGGGCGAGGGGTTGCCGCGCCGGTTGAAATTGGCCACCACCGTCGCCTGGCTGTCGCCGGGCTGGTCCAGCGAGGGCGCGGGCACCAAGAAGGGTGTGTTGCAGTTTTGGCAGTCGATGGTCGTGCCGGGCGGGGCGCTGGTGGCCAGGCTGGCTCCGCAGTTGGTGCAGGCGTAGGTGCGCATAGTGGTCATGCCTGTTATTCTAGCACCGGCCGCGGGCGATACCAATAGGCAGAGCGGGCTGGGGCGCTTTCGGCCTGGGGGGCGAGCTGCAGTAGGCAGAAGGCAGTCGGCGGGCGGCGGTAGGCAGTCGGCAGGGCTGGCGGCAGAGTTGACCATAACCGGTGAGGGCGGTGAGGCCGAAAGTGAACTTTTCGGATTTTTTGCATTTGTTCCATTAAGCAGGTGCGGACAGGGCGGCCCGGACGAGCTGGGCGTCCGGACGGGCTGACCTGGGCCGAGCCCATTGAGGCGTAGCAGCCGTAGCATCTGTGGCAGCACTTCATAAACTCGTTTTCAATGCACGCGGCCCATACATAATCCGGTGGGGCCGCCGCCACAGCCATGCAGAAACGTTGGGGCTGGGCGGGACGGGTCGGTCGCGGTGGGTCAGGTGTGGCCGGCCGAACAGACACGTGGAACGGGCCACGGTTTTGATTGAGCGTACGAAAGAATTGTTGCAGCAGCAAGAGGTAATCGCAAAGCCGCCGCGCAGCGGGGTTGAGACCCGCCGCGGGACCACCGCGTCCCCAGGACGAAATGCGCCCACAGGGGCCTGTTCGTTACGTCGTCCCCCATCTTTTCCTATATAATCGCCCCCATGCTCCTGGCTCTCCTGCAAACGATGCGTCCGAAGCAGTGGCTGAAGAACTCCATCATCTTCGCGGCGCTGGTTTTCGACCACCAACTGCTCCAGCCGCAGCCGTTCCTGCGCACCCTGGCCGGGTTTGGGCTGCTGTGCGCGCTGTCGAGCGCGGTTTACCTGTTCAACGACCTGGCCGACATCGACAAGGACAGGCTGCACCCCAAGAAGCGTTTGCGGCCCTTGCCTTCCGGCCGGCTCAAGCGCGAGGTAGCGCTGGCGGCCGCCAGTGCGCTGCTACTGGTGGCCATGCCCCTGAGCTTCGCGCTCGATTGGCGCTTCGGTCTGATTGCCACCATCTATCTTATATCCAACGTGCTTTACAGCTTCCGGCTCAAGCACATCGTCATCATCGACGTGCTGGTGCTGGCGCTGGGCTACCTGCTGCGCGTGGGCGCGGGTGTGGTGCTGATTACCGTGGAGCGCTTTTCGCCCTGGCTGTATTTGTGCATCACGCTGCTGGCGCTGTTTATGGGCTTTGGCAAGCGGCGCGGCGAGCTGGTGCTGATGCAGGCCGATGTGGGCGCTGGGCGGCGCGTGCTCAAGGACTACAGCCTGCCCTTCCTGGACGAGCTCATCAACGTGGTGTCCACCGCGCTGATCATGGCGTACTCGCTCTACACGTTCTCGGCGCCCAACCTGCCCGCCAACCACGCCATGATGCTGACCATTCCCTTTGTGCTGTACGCCATCTTTCGTTATCTGTACCTGATCCACATCAAGGGCGAAGGCGGCGCGCCCGACGAGTTGGTGTTTACCGACCGGCCGCTGCAGGTCAGCTTTGTCCTATGGGCGCTGTCGGCCGTGGCCGTGCTCTACCTCAGTACCCCGCCCGCATGAGCTCGGCCAGCGCGCCGGGCAAGGCCATCCTCTTCGGCGAGCATGCCGTGGTCTATGGCCGCCCGGCGCTGGCCGTGCCGGTGACCGAGGTGCAGGCCGCGGCCCATATTGGGAATTCAACCGGCGGTTTTTGGATCGACGTGCCCGCGCTGGGGCGCCGCTATCGGCTGGAAGACGCCGTGCCCGACGACCCGCTGGCCATGGCCGTGCGGCTGGTGCTGGCGCGGGCCGGGCGCACGGCGCTGCCGGACGCAGAGCTGCGCCTTGAGTCCACCATCCCGATCGCCGCGGGCCTTGGCTCCGGGGCGGCGGTGTGCACCGCGGTCGTGCGCGCCGTGGCGGCCTGGCTGGGGTTTGCGCTCACCAATGCGGAAGTATCGGACCTGGTCTTCCAGACCGAAACCCTGCTGCACGGCACGCCCTCGGGCATCGACAACACGGTGGTGGCCTATGGCCAGCCGGTCTACTTTATCAAGGGCCGACCGCCGCGGCCGTTCCGGGTGGGCCGGCCGGTGCGCCTGCTGATTGCCGACACGGGCCGGCCGAGCCCCACCAAGATCACGGTGGCCGACGTGCGCGCCGGCTACGAGCGCGAGCCGCAGCGCCATACGCGTCTGTTTGACGCCATCGGCGCGCTGGTCGAGTCGGCCCGCGCCCACCTCGAGGCCGGCACGTCTGAAGAGATTGGCCCGCTGATGATCCGCAACCACCAATTGCTTCAGGAGTTGGGGGTCTCTTCTCCCGAGTTGAACCATCTCACGGCCGTGGCGATGGCTGCGGGCGCCGCGGGCGCCAAGCTCTCCGGCGGTGGCCGGGGCGGCAACATGATCGCGCTTGTACACCCTGCTACTGAGGCGACCGTGCGCGAGGCGCTGCTGGCGGCGGGGGCGGTGAGGGTGGTGGGCACGGAAGTGCGGTAAAACCAAATTCATGTGTGTGGG
>CAYUYN010000342.1:0-4729 GCA_964449185.1 uncultured Anaerolineales bacterium
GTGGCCTGCGCCGAGGCGGCGCCGGCCTGCGCCTGGGCCGCCTCAAACTGGGCCTGGGCGGCCATCAACTGCTCCGGGCGCGCGCCGGCCGCCGTCAGGTCAAACTGCGCCTGGGCATTCGCCAGGGTCGCGCGCGCCAGGTCAATTTGCTGTTGGAGAGCGTCGCCATTGGCCGAGTCCTGCGCGTCCTCGGGCAGCGCGTCAAAGGCGCTCTCCGCGGCGTCCACGCCGAGCTGCGCCCGGTCCACCACGGTCTGCGCCACGGCCAGCTGCGCCTCGGAAGCGCCGGCCTGCAGCAGCGCCAGGTTGGCCAGCGCCGCCGCCTGGGCGGCCTCGGCCGCGACCTGGTTGGCTTGCGCCGCGGCCAGGCTGGCCGCGGCCTGGCGCAGTTGGGCTTCCAGCAGGGCCGTGTCGAACTGCACCAGCACGTCCCCGGCCGTCACGGCGTCGCCTTCGGCCGCGGTCACGGTCAGCACCCGCCCGCTCAACTCCGGGCTGACGTTAACGGTCAGGGCCTCAATCGACCCCGACGCCGCCAGTCCGCCGTCATCCGCATCGGCCGGCCGGACCTTGAACCACCAATAGCCGCCGGCCAGCAGCAGCAGGACGAGAATGACTGGCGCGACGCGACGCGGATTGGGGTGCATGGCGGTCTCCTTCAGTCTAAGCGCTTCTTGAAGCGCAGCGCGGCGCTGCCCATGATGAGCAGGGCAAACACGCTCAGCGCAATGATCTCGGGCCAGAGGGCTTCGGCGCCGACGCCCTTGAGGATGATGCCGCGCACCACGATGAGGAAGTAGCGCAGGGGCACGGCATAGCTCAGCCACTGCAGCGCGGTGGGCATGGCGGCCAGCGGGAAGAAGAAGCCCGAAAGGAAGAGGCTGGGCAGCATGGTGAACATGGCCGTCAGTATGGCTTCTTGTTGGGTGTTGGAGATGGTGGAGATAAACAGGCCGAGGCCGAGGGTGGTCACCAGGAACAGCGCGCTCAGCGTCAGCAGCAGCGGCAGGCTGCCATTGATGGGCACGCCGAAAATCAGCACACCCGCCACGAGGATTTCGACCATGTCGATGAAGGCGATGATGACGTAGGGCGACAGCTTGCCCACCACCAGCTCCCACGAGCGCAAGGGCGTGACGATGAGCTGTTCAATCGTGCCGCGCTCCCGCTCGCGCACGATGGCGGTGGCGGTGAGGATGGTGGTGAGGAATTGCAGGATCAAGCCGATCATGGCCGGGATCATGAAGTAGGCGCTGACCAGGTCTGGGTTGTACCAGACCTGGGTGCGCACCTCGATAGCGGGCTGCACGGCGGCGGCTTGCCCGCGCAGGGCCAGGCGCTGCATGATCAGCTGCGTCGAGCGCGACTGCCCCACCAGCGTGGCGGCGGCCAGGGCGGTGCTGGCCAGGGTCGGGTCCGAGCCATCAATGACGAAGGCCACCTGCGCCGTGCGCCCGGCGGCAATCAGCGTGCCGTAGTCGGGTGGGATGATGATGCCGGCGTGCGCCTGGCCGCGATCGATGAGGGCCTGCAGGTCGGCCTCCGCGTCTACGCTGTAGTCCAGCCGGAAGTAATCGGCGGCGCGATAGGCGTCCAGCAGCGCGCGCGAGGCCGGCGACCGGTCGCGGTCCAGCACGGCCAGCGAGACGTTGCGCACGTCATTGGTGGCCGCGTAGCCCAGCAGCAAAAGCTGCATCACCGGCATCAGGAAGGTCAGCGCCAGGGTACGCGGGTCGCGCAGGATCTGGATGAACTCTTTGCGAATGAGGGAGAACAGGCGTGAGCTGAGCATCAGGCCTCCGCCGGCGCGGCGCCGGGCTCCAATATGCCGCGCAGGAAAATGTCCACCAGGCTGCCGTACCAGTTGTAGTCCATCGCCCGAAACATCGGGGTGCTTTTCAAGATGGCTTCCGTGATCGTGTAGCCGATCATCAGGCTCATGAACGTGCGCAGCACCACGGGCAGCGGGATATCCCGCAGCTGCCCGCCCCGCTCCCCGAACTTTTGGGCAAAGTTCAGCATGCTCGGGAAGAAGCGCTCAGCCAGGTCCTTGATGTGCCGGCCCTGGAACTCAACCAGTTCAATCGAAATCAGCGGCAGCAGCCGGCCTTCGGCCCCCTTGACGGCGGCCTCGATGCGCCGGCCCGCGTCGAGCACGAACTCTTCGAGCGTCTCACCTTGGGTTTCTGCCAGGGCCGGCAGCAGGACGCGATAGGGATGGTGCTCGTCGAGCACCGCCGCGAAAATGCCTTCCTTGCTTTCGAAATGGTTATAGATGCCGCCCACCGCCAGACCCGCCGCCTTGGCGATCTGCCGCATGCTGGTCCCGTGAAAGCCATTGCGCAGAAACTCGTCGTGAGCGGCATCCAGCAGGCGGGCGCGGGTCTCGTCGCCGCGCGTGCTGGCCATGGGCTGCGTGACAGCCCCGGAACGAGCTTTTCGTGCCGTTATTGAGGTGGATTTAGCCATCGACCTTGCCAGCGTTAAATATGAATGAACGTTCGTTCATATTCTAAGACAAAAAGCGCGTCTGTCAATAACCAACAAGAGAGACCTACCGCCGGGGGCAGATCTCTGTCCAAAATATCCGCCAGCGGTGCTCGGCGCTGTTCGGCCGCCTACTCCTCCGGCACGCCTTCGATCTGGTACGTCACCGACTGGCCGCCCGGCAGCTTGCCGTCGCCGCCCAGGGTGTACTGGCCTTCCAGGCGGTCGCTGGTAATAGTCCCGGTAAAGGTCACCCGGATGTTGGGGAAGCCGGCCACAGTGCCAGTGCCCTGGGCCTCAAAGGCACCGTCAGCCTGAAGCTCACCGGTGACATCCACCCCCTCAATAAAAAGTCGTCAAATGGCGCGACGGGCAACAAAAAAGCCCCGCTCATCCGAGCGGGGCTTTGGGGACGCCGGAGCGGACTACTACTTCTTCTTCTTGTCGCCGCCCTCGCCGATGGCCGCTACCTGGCGCAGCAGAGCCAACAGCGCCAGGCCGATGGTTACGGCTGTGCCCGGGGTCAGCTCGGGGGTTTCGCCGGACTCTTCGGCCGAGTTGATGTAAATATAGGCCGCGCCCAAACCCAGCAGAGCGCCCACCACGCCACCAATCACAAAGGCCTTGCGCCGCCAGTCAAGTTCCATCAGCCTTTCCTCCTCGCCGGTAAGATTGAACGCACGCCCGCCGCCGCCTTGCGGACGCCGGCCCAAAACGAACGAATAGACAATAGCACGTTCGCGATCTTCGTCGCGACGCCGCTAACGCGATAGGTGGCCAGGGCCACAAAGTCCTGCGCCAGTTTGGCATAGTAGGGCAGCTCGCGCAGCACGATCACCATCCCATACACCAGGGCGGCGACCAGCGCGAGCAAGATCAGGCCCATAAAGGCCGTGGGGATGATCAGGAAAATCAGCGCGATGTCGGCCCACACCGAGCGGACCGGCGCGCCGACCGGCAAAATCAGCAGCACGGCCAGCACCAGCACAATCAAACCCGCCAGGCCGAGCGGCAAGGCAATTTGCCAGGTGACGTCACGGCGGATGAAGGCGCGGGTGCGCTGGTTGCGCAGCTTGGCGCCGGTGGGCGGGCTTGATCTCGGTTGGACATCCATCGTGGAGTATTCTAGCATAATCTACACGCCCTTCACGGCCGCTTCACGGTAGAAAAAGAGATATAAATACACCTGTACGCGTCTGCTCGTCTGCGCGTCTGGACAAACGGCCCTGTTGTGGTATTCTGCCTCGGCTGGCGCCTACCCACTACCCAGGAGAGCCCTCGGGCAGAACCCATCACGATGAGCGCCTCCCCACCCAATCCGCAGCGCTTAATATTTGGCACCCTGGTCTTTACCCTGGCCGCGCTGTGCCTGCTGATCAACCTGGCAGGCATGGCCCGCCTGGCCTACGACGTGGTGGTGTTGGGCGTCCTCGCCGATCTGCCCGCCAAGATCATCATCCTCGCGCTGGTGTACGTGTTTGGCCTGGGGCTGGGCACCGTCAGCCACCGCCGCTTTGAGAACGCCGCCTTCCCCCAGTTTGCCACGGTCTTCGCCTGGGCTTACCTCAGCCTCACCTGTCTCACCTACCTGGTCGCCACCTTTCGCATCAGCCTGCACGACTACTCGCTGCTGCTGTACGGCGCCTTCATCCTCATCATCGTGCTCGAGCTGGCCGCGGTGCTGGCCCTGCGGCTGTTCATCCCCGGCAAGGCCATCGGCGTCTTTGCCATCCCCATGCTGGCCATCGTGCTCTTCCACCTCGGCCTGGTGGTCTACCAATACATCTTCCTCTCCGCGCCGGTCACGGGTTACCTGGTCGGCGACCTGATCTTCCTGCTGACCATGACCGGCGTCAGCTCCGCCCTGCTCGGCGAGAATGCCTTCCGTTCGCTGATGGAGAAGGTGATTGAACGCGTTGGATGACGAGGCTGAGCCCGAGAGCGTGGCCGCGCCAGCCCAACCCCCCGCCTTGCCCCTGACCTTTCGCCAGGAGCTGGCGCCGCACCTCTTCAAAGCCCTGCGCAGCGGCTGGTCGTCGGCGCTGGTGGGGCTGCCCGGTGGCGGCCTCTCGAACATGCTGCGCTTTCTGGCTGAGCCGCGCGTGGCCGCCCACTACCTGGGCGAGGCAGCGGCGCACACCCTGCTGATCTACCTCGAAGGCGACGAGGTGCTGGACCCCGCCGAACTGCCCGCCCGCCTGGCGCAGCAGACCCCGGCCGCCGCCCGCCTGGCCCGCTGGCC
>CAYUYN010000343.1:0-4719 GCA_964449185.1 uncultured Anaerolineales bacterium
CTGTTGGTGGTCGACGACCTGTCCAGCGCGCTCGACGTCGAGACCGAGCGCGCGCTGTGGGAGCGCCTGGACGCGCGGCGCGCGCAGGGCTTCGCGGCTACGTGTCTCGTGGTCTCGCACCGCCGGGCCGCGCTGCGCCGCGCCGATCACATCCTGGTGCTCAAAGATGGCCGCGTGGAGGCCGAGGGCACCCTGGATGAACTGCTGGTGACCTCCGCTGAGATGCGCCGGCTCTGGCACGGCGAGGCCGGCCCGGAACCTGAACTCGAATAACCGCCTCGGCTGGGCCGGCTTGAAGGAACTGCCGAGGAGAGATTTGGTGAATTCTCGCAGCAAGAAATTCTTGTCTTACTACAAGCCCTATATGAGCTTGCTTATAGCAGACCTGGCTTGCGCGCTTGTTCTGTCCACCATTACCGTGCTGCTCCCATTATGCGTGAGCTATATCACCAAAACTGTCTTGGCAGACGGCCTGCCCAACGCGCTCAGCCAAATCTACTGGATGGGCGCGGTGATGCTGGCCCTGGTGGCGGCGCACACGGCCTGCAACATGTTTGTCGACTTTCAGGGACACATGATGGGGGCGCTGATGGAAAGCGACATGCGCCGGGACCTCTTCGAGCACTATCAAAAGCTGTCGTTTGTCTTTTACGATGAGCAAAAGACGGGGCAGCTCATGTCGCGGATCACTAATGATTTGTTTTCACTTTCCGAGCTGTACCATCATGGCCCGGAGGATCTCGCCATTGCCATTCTGAAGTCGATTGGCGTGTTCGTCATCCTGCTGAGTATCGATGTCAGGCTGACCCTGGTGGTGCTTCTCTTCCTGCCCATCATGGCCGCCTTTGCGCTGTATTTCAATAAGAGAATGAATGCGGCGCTGCGCCTCAGCAAGGATCGCATCGGCGATATCAACGCCCAGGTGGAAGACGCGCTGGCCGGCATCCGCGTGGTCAAGACCTTTACCAACGAGGAAATCGAACAGCAGAAGTTCGCTTACGAAAACAAGCGCTTTGTTGACAGCCGCCGAGACGGCTATCGCAGTGAAGCCTACTTTTCGGGGGGGATGTCGGCGTTCACGCAGCTCATGACCATTGCCGTGATCGTCTTTGGCGGCGCGGGTATTGTCAGTGCCTCTTTGGATTTAGCCGATTTGCTGACCTTTGTGTTGTGTGTCGGTATCCTCATCGAGCCCATACAAAGATTCGTCAATTTCGCTCGGCTGTATCAGGAAGGCACGACTGGCTTTGACCGGTTTATGGAAATCATGGAGGTAGAGCCAGATATCCAAGATTCAGCCGACGCAATTGACATTACGCATGCTCAGGGAAATGTAGAATTTAGAGATGTAAGCTTCAAGTACAAAGAAGACAATGACTATGTCCTCCAGAACATTTCGTTGGATATAAAAGTCGGAGAGTACATTGCCTTGGTGGGGTCTTCCGGCGTCGGCAAAACCACCCTGTGTTCTCTCATTCCTCGCTTTTATGAAGTCAGCGAGGGGGACATTCTGCTCGATGGCAAGAATATCAGGGATATTGGCCTGCGCTCACTGCGAAGGAACATCGGCATTGTCCAGCAGGATGTCTATTTGTTTGCCGGGACGGTCTCCGACAATATCCGCTACGGCAAGTTGGATGCCAGCCAGGCAGAAGTTATGGAGGCAGCCAAAAAGGCGAATGCCCATGCATTCATCATGGCGCTGCCCGATGGGTACGACACGGATATTGGTCAACGCGGCGTGAAATTGTCAGGGGGCCAAAAGCAAAGGTTGAGCATTGCCCGCGTTTTCTTAAAAGATCCTCCCGTTATCATTTTCGATGAGGCGACGAGCGCTCTGGACAATGAAAGTGAAAGGGCGGTTCAAGATTCATTGGAGAAGTTGACCAACAACCGCACAACCCTGGTCATCGCCCACCGGTTGTCCACAATCAGGAATGCGGAAAGAATTGTTGTATTAACTGATGACGGGATTGATGAACAAGGCACGCATGCAGAGTTGGTCGCGGTGAATGGTGCCTATGCGAAGCTGTACAACACGCAATTGAGGGTATGAGCCCGTGTTCAGCGGGAGCGTCGAGCCGCTGCCGCTGTATTTCGGCGTTTTAGCGGTACACTGAACGCCCATGCGCCTCCCCCTGCGCCAGTACACCGGCCTGCGCCTCGCCTACCTCCGCCCGCAGTGGCCGCGCGTGCTGCTGCTGGCCGCCTTGCTATTCACCGGCATCGGCCTCCAGCTTGCCAGCCCGCAGATCATCCGGCGCTTCATCGATACCGCCCTGGCCGGCGGCGCGGTGCGCGCCCTGTGGCTCAGTGCCGGGCTCTTTGCCGCCGTGGCGCTGGTCCAGCAGGTCGTCTCCCACGGCCGCGCAGCCCTGCGCCGCGCCGACCACATCGTCATCCTCAAGGACGGCCGCATCGAAGCTCAGGGCACCCTTGACGACTTGCTCGCCGCCAGCGCCGAAATGCAGCGCTTGTGGAGCGGCGAGGCGGATGACAAGGGCTTGGTATAATCGCGGAATGATCCCGGCGCTCCTCATCGGCTTCATGGTCCTCCTGCTCCTGGCCTGGGCCCTGGCCCCGCGCGGCGTGCCGTGGGCCAACGACCTGGAGCGCCTCAACCCCGGGGCCGGCAAGCGCGCCGAGTGGATGGCGCCCAACCACGTCGTGCGGGCCGTTAAGCACGATTTCCTCTCGACCCAAAACTGGCTGGAAGAATGTGCAGCCGATTGGGGCCTGCTGGCGCGCGAGCTGGAGCGGCACGCCGCTGGCGCCTACCTCAAGCGCCAGCGCGCCGCCCTGGGCCTGCTGGCTCAGACGCGCGGCCCGCGTCTGGCGGCCGTGCTCGACGCCGACCATCAGCTACAGGTGCGCCACTTCTCCTCCGACGGCCTGCGTTGCCTGTTGATCGACCGCCAGACCCGGCGCGCGGTCAGCACCCGCCATTACTGGAATGGCCAACCAGTCGCCAGCCAGCGCCTGCCCGACGCCGCGCTCGTCTTCCAGATGGTCTACGACCTACACCGGCGGCGCTGGAAGATTGAGCGTCTTATTCAAACGCTCCCCGCCCCGGACTCCAGCGTTCGCATCACGCTCAGCGCGGAGTTGCCGGTGACGGCGGGCAGAGATAACTAACTGGTGCATCCACCCAGTTCTGCTGTCACGGCGCGCCCTCACCCCGAGCGCAGCGTAGGGAGGCGCGCGGCCGCGAAATATAGTCGCTTGTATTTAGCCCCAATCAATCGCCCGCAAGCCCCCTACGGCGCCGGCCGCACCTCCCCCATCCCCACCTTCCCCGGCGGCTCCGCGGCCTCCACGGCCTCCAGCATCCGCGCCGCGGCCAGCAGTGCCAGCACATGGGTCACGGCCGTGATGACAAACAGCGCGGCATGTCCCAGCCCCGCTACGATGAACCCACTAACGCCGGTAGCCAACAGCACCACGCCCATCAGCGTGTTGGTGAAGCCCACGTACAGCGAGCGTTCGGCCGGCGGCGCCAGGTCCAGCATCAGGCTGTGGCTGGCCACCCCAATGCCCGACTCGCGCACACCGTAAAGCACAAAGATCGGAAGCAGCCACCAGGAGGCGGCTTGGCCGGAGAGGTGGAGCGGGCCGGCCGCAAAGGCCAGGCCCAACACCCCGCTCGTCATCAGCAGTCCGGCCCAGGTGGACACCACCAGGGTCTGCCGGTTGCCCAGCCGCGCGGAGAGGCGGCCAAAAACGACGTGCGACAGCAGGTTGGCGCTGGTATACACCGCCAGGTACACGCCCACCATTGCCAGGGAGCCGCCCAGGCGCTGCTGCACATACACCGCGTAAAACGGCGGGGCCACGCCGGCCATGACCAGCAGCACGCGCACCAACAGGTAGCGCCGATAGTTGTGGTCGGTGCGCACAATGGCCAGTGCGCGCCGGGTTTGCGCCAAGGGCGAGGCCGGCGGCTGGAGGAGGGTGTCGGCCGGCTCGGCCACGCGGGCAAAGGCCAACAGGCCCAGCAAGCCCACGCCCAGCGCCAAGGCGAACAGAACCGCAAAGTTGTAAGGGAAGGCCAGGGGGCCGGCGTCGTCAACCAGCCAGCGCACCACCAGCGTGCCCAACATACCGGCCAAGGCGCCGGCCCCCAGACGCCAGGCAAAGAACACGCCGCGCCGCCGGGGCGGAATGGTCTTGCCCACGATCTCCATAAAGGACAGCCCGCTCAGGCCCGAAGAAAGTGACGTGAGCGCGTACGTCAGGAAAAAAACCGGCAGCAGCCAGCGCGGGTCGCGCAGCACAAAAGGGGCCGCCGCCATGAGCCCCCACACCAGCACGCGCACGCCGGCCACGCGCCGATAGAGCGCGATCTTGTGCGGCCGGCTTTGCAGATAGCCCGAGACGAACAACTGGGGCAAAAACCAGCCGCCGTCGGTGATGGGCAGGATCAGCCCCAGCCACACCGGCGAGGGCGTGAGCGCGCTGACAAACGCCGCCAACACCAGGGTCGGATCCATCAACCGGTCCGCCACCGTAAACCATACTCCATTGAGCACACCCAGGCGAAAATTGCGGGCGCTGGCGCGCATTTCAAAGTCACGGGGCACGAGCGGCAGTATAGCACGGGCGGCGACTGGCCCGCCCAAAAACGGCCGTATCTTGAATGCATTTCTCATTTTTTGGCCGCGCCTCGGCTACCAGGCCACCCACGGAATATCGCGAACGGCCTTCAGGCCAGTCCCTTTG
>CAYUYN010000344.1:0-4710 GCA_964449185.1 uncultured Anaerolineales bacterium
GGCCGCGGGGATGACAAAGCTCCTCCCGTTGGGCCGCCAGATGTCACTTGCTGTGGCGCCGGGTTTGCCGCAGTCTCAACCCCAGGGCAGGCGACTAAAGCGTGCCAGCGAAGACCCACTTCAGCGGGAGATTTTCATGACGATTAACCCAGACATTTTCACAGCGGTGGTGGACGGCGACAAGACGGCGGCGGACCGGTTGGTGGTGGAAGCCCTGGCCGCCGGGACGCCGGCGGAGGAATTGCTGCAAGACACCCTGATCCCGGCCATGGCCGAGGTCGGCGCCCTCTTTCAGGCCGGCGAATATTTCGTCTCGGAAATGCTCGTCAGCGCGCAGGCCATGAAGGCCGGTTTGAAGCACCTGCGGCCGCTGTTGACCGCTGTAGCGACCAAGCCCATCGGCACGGTGGTCATTGGCACAGTCAAGGGCGACCTGCACGATGTCGGCAAGAACCTGGTGGGGATGATGCTGGAAGGGGCCGGGTTTAAGGTCATCGACCTGGGCGTGGACGTGCCGGCCCAGCGGTTTGTGAAAGCGGTCGAGGAATCGGGCGCGGACATGGTGGCCCTCTCGGCACTGCTGACGACCACCATGCTGAACATGCAGGGCGTCGTTGAGGCGCTAAAGGCCAAGGGCCTGACTGACCGAGTGAAGGTGATAGTTGGCGGCGCGCCGTTGACCCAGGAGTTTGCCGACAAGATCGGCGCCGACGCCTTCGCGCCGGATGCCGCCGCGGCGGCCGTGCGGGCGCGCGAACTGGTCATGCACACCACCGCGATTGGCCAGGGAGCGTAAATGAACGACCGCGAACGCTTTATCGCCACCGTGCTGGGTGAGCCGCTCGACCGGCCATCCATTTGGCTGAACTGGGGCCCGTGGGCGTCCACGTGGGAACGCTGGGAGCGGGAGGGCAAGCCGGCCAGCGTGACCGACCATCGCTCGTTCATGGACCCCGACATGGTGCCGCTGCCCGTGCCGAGCAACACCGGCCCGTGCCCCCGCATCCCGCGCACCGTGCTCGAAGAAGACGACGAATACGTGACCTTTATTGATAGCTGGGGCATCAAGCGGCGCGACTTCAAGCATAGCGAGTCGATGTCGGCCTTCCTGGAATTTCCGATCAAGGACCGCCGCGATTGGGACGCGTATAAGGACAAATACCTCAACCCCGACGACCCCAACCGCCTGGAGGGGAACTGGCGCGAGGTGGTGTGGGGCTGGATGGCCAAGGGCTATCCGATCCAGCTCGGCTACTATCCTGACGGCGGCGTCTTCGGCGCGTTCCGGTGGCTGATGGGCGACGAGGCTGGCCTGATCGCCTTTCACACCATGCCCGACCTGGTGCACGACATCATGGAGCGCCTGACCGACATCTACCTGACGGTGTGGGAGAAGGCGGTGCGCGAAGTGCGGGCCGATTCGGTGCACATGTGGGAAGACATGTGCTACCGGGGCGGCCCGCTGATCTCACCCAAGAAGTGGGACGAGTTCCTCGGGCCGTGCTATCGCCGCATCCAGGCCTTTACCAAGCAGCACGACATCCATATCATCTCGGTGGACACCGACGGCGACCCTGACCGCATCATCCCGCCGATGCTGGCGACCGGGGTGAACCTGCTGTTTCCCTTAGAAGTGGCCGCCAACTGCGACGTGAACGTGATGCGCGCGAAGTATCCGACGCTGGCCTTTATGGGCGGCATCGACAAGCGCGCCCTGGCGCTGGGGCCGGCGGCCATCGACAAGGAGCTAGCGCGCATCCGTCCGGCGGTCGAGAAGGGCCGGTACATCCCAGACCTGGATCACATGATCCCCGACGATGTCTCCTGGGAGAACTACTGCTACTATGCCCACGCCCTGAAGCGCCTGGTGGGCAAGCCCTAACCCCGGCCCAACCGACCGCCGGCCCACGTTAAAGCCGCGCACCCAGCCCGATCTGACTGCATCGGGCCGGGCGCGCTTGCCATTGTGCCGCCTAGTCGAGGTTGGCTAACCGTTGACGGGCGGCTTATCCGGCTTGTGCGCGGTGATCAGGGCCGAAAACGGGGTGTGCGGCGGCAGGCCGGACAGCCCCGCGTCAAACTGCTGGTCGGGTTTCACGTCCACGTTCACAAACCCCGCCGCCTCTAGCCCCGCCCGATAGTCGTTCATATCCAGCGCGCCGGCCACACACGCGCTCCAGGCCTCGGGGCTGGCCTGCACGGCCGCGGGCAACGGCCCGTTGGTGACAATATCCGAGACGGCCAGTCGTCCGCCCGGCCTTAGGGCGCGGAAAATCTCCCAAAAGACCTGCGGCTTGTCGGGCGACAAATTGATGACGCAATTTGAGATCACGACCGTGGCCTCCCCAAAAGCGAGCCGCCCGCCAAGGGTTGGCCGGTGATCGTGTTCAACCACGGCTTTATCCGGCCGGAGGTCTATCGCACCACCGAGCGCTACGTCAACTACGTCGGGCGGCTGGCCGAGAGCGGCTATATCGTGCTGCGGTCAGACTACCGCGGGCACACCGACTCGGAGGACGAGGCCACCGGCGCCTATGGCAGCCCGGGCTATGGGGTGGATGTGCTCAACGCCGTGGCGTCGGTCAAGCGGCTGCCGCAGGCCGACCTCGACCGCCTCGGGATGTGGGAGCACTCGATGGGCGGCGTGGTCACCTTGCGGTCGATGGTCATCACGGATGACATCAAGGCCGGCGTGCTCGATTGCGCCCATCACGGCCAGGGCCACATGCTCGCGCCACGGCCGTGAACTGCAGGCGATAAGCCGGAGCGAGGCGCCACGACGGGTGCATCTCTGGCTGGTGGCCGCCGAGCCAGACCGCGGAGGTCTCGTCCGAAACACCCGCCTCTGGGCGCAGGACGAACGGCGGAACACACCGGGATTCCGCCAGGCGGAGACCTCCGAGGTCTTGGCCTTACCCGTGCGCTGGCAGCCAAAAAACCAGGAGGCACCCGCCACGCCCGATCCAAAGCCAACGGCCACCTTCGCAGCTTTAGTTGCAAAGGTCTGTCGCGCGAAGCGGTCGTCCGTCGTCGGGCGCTATGCGGCGGCTGGCGCAAACTCGCCCCCAGGCCGAAAGACGCCCCCCGCCCGGCCAACATTGCAATAATGCCGGCACATCGCTAGACTATTCTGTGGCGGACACTCCCTTGTGGGATTGCGGCATGACCCTCATCGACAACCTGCACGTCCTTGAAAAAGCCGGTCTGATCAGCCTGGCCGCCGTGCGGCCGGAGCCGGAATTCACCTTTCGCCACGCCCTGGTGCAGCAGGCGGCCTACAATACCTACCTCAAGTCTCAGCGCCGCATGGTGCACCAGGTGATTGCCGAGGTCCTGGAGCAGGTCCAGACCGGCACGGCGCTTTCCGGCGCGCAGCCGGCTGACCTGGCCTATCACTTCTACGAGGCCGGCGATTGGGCCAAGGCCATGGCCTATGCGCGGCAGGCCGGCGAGCGCTCCCAGGCGCAGTACGCCCCGCGCGAAGCCTGCGCGCACTTCAGCCTGGCCCTGGAGGCCGCCCGCCAACTCGGCCAGCCCCCGCCGCCCGACCTGCTGCGCCGCCGCGGCCAGGCCTACGAAGTGCTGGGCGAATTCGAGCGCGCCGAGACCGACTATACCGTGGCCCTCGGCCAGGCCCGCGCCGCCGGCCAGTGGCAGGCTGAGTGGCAGACCCTGCTGGACCTGGGCTACTTGTGGGCGGCCCGCGACTACGGGCGCACTGGCGAGTATTACCGTCAGGCACTCGCGCTGGCGCGCGGCATGGGCGACAGCGTCACCCTGGCGCACAGCCTGAACCGCCTGGGCAACTGGCACTTCAACATTGGGGAGAACCGGGCGGCGCTCGGCTGTCACCAGGAGGCCCTGGCCATCTTTCAGGGCCTGGAAGAAAAGCGCGGCCTGGCGCAGACCCTGGATCTGTTGGGCATGGTGCAGACGGTCGTGGGCCAACTGCGCCAGGGGCGGGCGCATTTCGAAGAGGCCATCACGCTCTTTCGCGAGCAGGATGATCGGCTGGGGCTGGTGAACAGCCTGGCGACTCTGTCCGAACATGGCCCGAGCCTTTACACCGACACGGTGACCTTCGTCCAGTCGCTGCCAAAATCTATCGAACTGGCCAGCCTGGCCGTCCAACTCGCCCAGCAGATCGGCTACCGGGCCGGTGAGGCTTATGCGCTGTGCGCGCTGGCCAGCTTGCACGTCGCCGAGGGCCACTACGCCGCGGCCCTGCCCCACACGAACGCGGCCCGGCAGATTGCGGTTGAGATTGGGCATCGGCAGTGGCAGGCTTTTGCACTGTGCGTGTATGGGCTGCTGTGTCTGGATGTATTCCAGCTCGAAGAAGCGCGCCGGCAGCTCGAGCTGGCGTATGCCATCGCGCGCGAGACTGCCTCGGCGATTTGGCAGGCGGGCACCACGGGCATGCTGGCACTGGCCTACATCAAGCAGGGCGAGCTGGCGTTGGCCGAAACCCTGTTGGCCGGCTACAGCTTTACCCAAGACATGTCCTGCCTGCACGAACGCATCGCCAGAGTCGCCGCGGTTGAGCTGGCCCTGGCGCAGGGCCACCCAGCCCGCGCGTTGGACATCACCCATGACCTGATCGCCTCCACGCCAGAGCTGGAGGCGGGCCAGGTTGTTCCCCGCTTGTGGGCACTGCGCGGCCGCGCCCTGGCCGGCTTGGGCCGCCTGGCCGAGGCCACGGACGACCTG
>CAYUYN010000345.1:0-4699 GCA_964449185.1 uncultured Anaerolineales bacterium
GAGCTGCGCGGGCGGCGCCGGCCGGCCGCGGGCTTCCTGAGACTGGCGGGCCTCAAGCCGTGGGCCGTCGCCAACCGCGCGCTGGCCGTCACCGTGGCTTTGGTGGTGGGCCTGACGCTCGGCACCTTTGGCGTGCTCAATGCCTCGGCGGAGAGCCTGCCCGGCGAGCCGCTGTATGGCCTCAAGCGCTCCATGGAGCAGACCCAGCTGCTGCTGTCGTTCGACCCGCGCGCCCGCGAGGAACTCGCCACCGACTTCAGCGAGCGGCGCGTCAACGAAGTCCGGCGCATGCTGGCGAACGCGCAGGCCGCGTCCGTGGAGTTTGGCGGGGTGCTGGAGCAAATCGCGGGTGAGCGGTGGACGGTGGCCGGCATTGCCGTCGTCGTCCCTGACAGCGCCGAGGTGATGGGCACGCCCTTCCCCGGTCTGTATGTCGAGATCGACGGCTGGTCGCAGACTGACGGCACCGTGGTCGCTACGCGCGTGGAGGTCACCGGCCTGGCCTTTGTTGGCGCCGTGCGCGCGCGCTCGGCGGAGACGTGGCAGGTGGACGACGTCACTCTGGTCATCAACGACGACACGACCATCACCGGCGCCCCACAAGCAGGCGATTGGGTGAGCGTCTCTGCCCGCCGCCAATCGGACGGAACGTGGCTGGCCCTGCACATCACGCTCAGCTCCGCCGGCCCTGACGACGCGCCCGCGGCCGTGCCCACCACGGCGGCGCCCACCAGCACCGCGCCCCAGGCGGGCACGGAGGTGCGCTTCAACGGCGTGGTCGAAGCGGTGGGCGCGCTGAGCTGGCAGATCGGCGGGCAGGCCGTGCGCATCACCGCCGGCACCGATATCCGCGACAACCCGCGGGTAGGCCAGCGCGTGGAGGTGCGTGCCCTGCTCGCCGCCAACGGCGCGCTCACCGCGCTGCGCATCGAACTGGACGACAGCGGGCCCAGCCCCTCCAGCACGCCCGGTTCCAGCGGTTCAGGCCCAACGCCCACGGAGGATGAGGACGAGACACCGGAACCGACCCACACATCGGGCGGCGGGGGCGGGCCGGGGCCGTCGGCCTCCAACACGCCCGAGCCCGACGAGACCGCCGAGCCAGGGGATGGCAACAGCGGCGACAGCCAGGAGCAGCGCTGGGAGGGCACGCTCGAAGCCGTCAGCGGCGGCACGTGGGTCATCGGCGGCCGGGCCGTAACGGTCAACGGCGGCACCGAGATCCGCAATGACCCGCGGGTGGGGGACCGGGTGGAAGTACGCGCCATCCAGCAGGGCGATGGGAGCTGGGTGGCACTGAGGATCGAGAAGATGGACTGAGGCGCCGGGCGGCTTACAACAGGTTTGCGTCGTCGGCGCCCACCACCGCCCTCACCTCCGGCCGCGCCAGGAATGAGGCGCGCAGGTCATCGGCGCCGGTGTGGTCGGCGATGTAGGCGATGAGGGCGTGGGCATCCCGCACAAGGGCATCGGCTTCGACGGGGTGGCCGGCGGCGCGCTCGAGGGGCGCCAGCTCGGTTAGGACCTGCCACAGGGTCCAGCGCAATTGCAGGGCTTCGGCTTCGGCGCGCGCCTCGCGCAGGGTTGCGCGGGCCGCGTCGGCTTGTCCCAGGCCCGCCTGTGCCCGGCCGAGCGCCAGCAGGATCTCGGCCACCAACAGCTTGGTGTTCGTCGTTCGCATGACGTGCAGCATGGTCTCGGCCCACTGCGCGGCCGGGCCGTAGGCCCGCTGGGCGACCAGCAGCGCCGCCCTCCCCCAGCCCATCAGTTCTTCTGGCATACCTGGGTTTTGCTCGTCGACCGGCGTCGGCCCGAGGACGGCTTCGGCCTGCGCCAGCTCACCAGCGGCCAGGTAGGCCTGGGCCGTATAACCGAGCATGATAGTCATGGCCGGTGTCACCGTCGAGATAGCCGTTACCCGCGTGCGGGTCTCGGCAATCAGCGCTCGCCCGCGCTCGGCTTGTCCCATCTGGCTGTAGACCATGGCCAGCTGCGCCCGTGCCCATAGCGGCCCCACGAGGAAACCGGCCTGGTCGCCGTACTGAATGGTGATCTCCATGGCTTGGACGGCCTGGTCGAAGTCGCCACGCATCCAATAAGCGATGGCCACGCCCATCTGGCTGAAGGCAATACCCCAGGTATTGCCGATGGCGCGCGTAATGGCCAGGGCCTCGGCCGAATTAGCGATGGCCGCCTCCAGATTGCCGCTAAACACGTCAAACACGACCGCCGATGACAGGTTGTCGGCCAGCATGGCGCGGTTGTCCAGCTTGCGCCAGAGGTCGCGCGCCTCGAGGTTGGCCGCCAAGGACGCCTCCAGCCGGCCTTCGGACTGGTAGACGTAGAACAGGTCGTTGAGGGTATAGCCCATCTGCTCGACTAGGCCCAGCGCGCGCGCCAGGGCCAACGACCGCTCCCCCGCCTCAATGCCCTCGGGACCGCGGCTGGTAAAGCGGTAGACGTTCAACAGGTTCCATAGGATCTTGGCCTCGGCGGCGCCATCGCCCAGGTCGCGCGCCAGGTCTTGGCCGCGCTGGGCCAGTGTCTCGGCGCGCGCCGGGTCAAACTGGGTGTTGGCCGTGGAGACCAGCGTGCCCTGCGCCATAAGCGCGGCCAGCTCCAGGGCCTGGTTGGCGCGCTCCGCGGCCAGGGCCTCCATGCGTTGGTAAGTGGCCAGGGCCTCGGCGTGCTGGGAGTTGAGCTCCAGGGCCCGACCCTGGCTCGTGAACAAGTGGATGAGCACGGGCGCCGCCGCGCCCGCGGCCGTGGCCAGCTCGAGAGCGCGCTCGTAGTGCGCGATCGCTTCCTGGTTGGCATACAGGCGCGCGGCCCGGTCGCCGGCCAGGGTGAAATAGTGCAGCGCCCGTTCGGTGTCGCCGCCCTCGGCGAAATGAAAGCCCAGCCGCGGAGCCAACTCGGTGAGGCGGTCGGGGAAGAGCGCCTCCATGGCCGCGCCCACACGCTGGTGAAACTCGCGCCGGCGCTTGAGCAAGATGGTGCGGTAGGTGGCCTCCTGCATCAGCGGGTTGCGGAACTTGTACTCCACCTCCGGCACGCGCGCGGCTTCCTGGATCATCTCGGTGCGCACCAGGGCGCTCAGGCGCCGGTCCAGGTCAGCCAGGGCCGTGTGGCCCTCAGTGGAGAGCCGGGCCAGCACGCGGTAGTAGAAGGAGCGGCCGATGACCGACGCCAATTGCAGCGTGCTGCGCGTCTCTTCTTCCAGCCGGTCCATGCGCGCCGCCATAAGCGACTGGAGGTTGTCGGGGATGGCGAAGTCGGCGCCGGCGCTGGAAGCGCGCCAGTAGCGCTGGGTGCGGCCGTGGCTGCCGCGGTCCTCGGCCACCACCGCCCCGCTGTCGATGAGCGTGCGCACGACCTCCTCGACAAAGAAGGGGTTGCCGCCGGTCTTTTCGAGGATGCTGGCGCGGAGGCGGTCGGGCAGGTCGGCGATGGCCAGCAAGCGGTTCACCAGCTCGCTGCTCTCGGCCGGCGAGAGTGGCCGCAGGGCCACCTCGGTATAGCGGTGGTGCAGCTCGTCGTCGGCCGCGGTCTTGAGCTGCCAGGCTGGCGCCTGGCGTTCGGCGCGCAGCACGCACAGCAGCACCAGGGGTATCGTCTCGGTCAGGGGTAATAACTTGCGCAGCAGCTCGACCGAGGCCGCATCGCTCCAGTGCATGTCGTCGAAGACCAGCACGGCCGGCTGCGTCGCCCAGCGCGTTTGCCACCAGGCGCGCATGGCCTCCAACAGCTCACGCTGGAAGGTCTCGCCTGACAGCGCGGCCTGGCCCGGCGCGTGCTCCAGCCCAAAGAGAGTCTCAAAGGCCAGCAGGGCGCCGGCCTGCCGCTCGGCGGGCAGGCCGCTCACCAGCGCCGCCAACTGTTCGCGCACGCGCGGCGCGGGCGTGTTGTAATCCAGCGCCAGCACGCGCCGCAGCAAGCGTTGGAACAGCCCATAGGCCTGGCTGCTCTCGTAGGACAGGCTGCCGGTCTCGTGCCACTCGCCGCTGAGGCTGTCGGGGCGGTTGAAGGCCTGCCGGGCCTCGCCCACCAGCCGGCTCTTGCCCAGACCGGCCTCGCCCAGCACGCAGACGATGCCTCCTACCCCCTGCTGGAGGTCGGTCAGCGCCGCGCGCAGCGCCAACAACTCGGCCTCGCGCCCGACCATTTCGGCGTGCAGGCCCTCGATGCCGCGCGCGCGGCCGGCGGCGGCCTTGCGGCCCAACACGCGGTAGGCCTGCACCGGCTCGCTCTTGCCCTTGACCTCGATGCCGCCCAGGGCTTCAAACTCGAACAGGGGTTTGACGTGCCGATACGTGTCGTGGGCGATCTGCACCGTGCCGGGGCTGGCGGTCTGCTCCATGCGCGCCGCCAGGTTGATGGCGTCGCCCAGGGCACTGTATTCCACGCGCAGGTCCGAGCCGACCGCGCCCACCACCACCAGACCCGTGTTGATGCCCACGCGCACGTTGATGTCGATGCCCCAGCGTTGGCGCAGGGGCTCGCGATAGGCGTCCATGGCGCGCACGATGTCGAGCGCGGCCAACACGGCGCGCTGCGGGTCGTCCTCGTGGGCAATTGGCGCGCCAAAGAAGGCCAGCAGCGCATCGCCCATCAGCCGCGCCAGGGTGCCCTCGTAGGTGTACACCGGCCGGATCATGTGCTCGAAGGCGCCGTTCATGATCTCGGTCCAGTCTTCGGG
>CAYUYN010000346.1:0-4689 GCA_964449185.1 uncultured Anaerolineales bacterium
AGGTGGCGCACCGCATCTATGGCGTGGTGGAAGGCAGCGAGTTGACGCGATGGCTGGATCGATTGCTGCAGTAGTGGGCGCGGGATGATTACCATTACGGGCGCGGGCGGCAAGACTGGCCGCGCCCTCACCCGCGCTCTGGCCGCCCGCGGCGCGGCCGTGCGCGCCTGGGTGCGCGACGACGCACACGCCGCGCCGCTGAAGGCCGCCGGCGCGGCCGAGGTTGTGACCGGGGATCTGCGCGCCCCGGCTGCGCTCCACAATGCGCTGGACGGTGCCAGGGCGGTCTATCACATCTGCCCGAACGTGCACCCGGACGAGGCCGTCATTGGCCAGGCGGTCTTAGCGGCGGCGCGGGCGGCGGGCGTGGAGCAGTTTGTCTTTCACTCGGTTTTGCACCCGCAGACCGAGGCCATGCCGCATCACTGGCAGAAGCTGCGCGTGGAAGCCGCGCTGTTTGAGTCGCGGCTGCCCTTCACCATCTTGCAGCCGGCGCCCTACATGCAGAACACGCTGGCCGGGCTGGGCGCGGTGCGGGCCGCGAAAGAGCGCGGGGTCTTCAAGGTGCCGTATCCGGTGGAGACCTGTCTGAGCCTGGTTGACCTGGACGATGTGGCCGAGGCCGCCGCGCGCGTTCTCACCGAGCCGGGCCATGCCGGAGCCATTTATGAGTTGGTGGGCACACCCGGTCTCACCCAGACCGTCGTGGCCGCGGAGTTGGGCCGGGCGCTCGGGCGTGACGTGCGCGCCGAGTGCGAGCCGGTGGAGGCCTGGGAGCAGCGTGCCCGCGCCGCCGGCCTGGGTGATTATCAGGTCGCGACCTTGCTGGCGATGTTCAGCTATTATGCGCGCTGCGGGCTGTGGGGCAGCCCCGGCGTGCTCACCTGGCTGTTGGGACGCGCGCCCACCACGTTGGCGGCCTTTGCGGCCCGGGTGGCCGGCGAGCACCCGGCCTAGCGATGCCGGCACTGCTTGGCGTGGCCCTGGCGGCGGCGGCCCAACAGTGGCTGGCAGCGACCACCACCGCGCGCGTGCTGAACGTGTTTGACCGCGCCTGCAACTTGCTCAACCAGGACGACGCCGTCCTGGCCCTGGTGACTTCCGAGCGCGGGCTGACGCCGTTCGGGCTGGTGGTTGCCGCGGAAGAACGCACGCCCTTTCGCGGCCTGCCCGCTAACAGCCCGGTGCGCGTCGACCAACGGAACAACCGTCTGACCATCGGCGCCCTGCTCATCGACTACAGCGCGGCGGCCTTGTGGGAGGCGCGGCCTGCCTGGCCGGCGCTCGTCCACTTATTTCGTGATGATCCGGCGCGGCTCGCGCACCTGGCTGCACTGGCTTCCGAAGTAGAATTACCCGGCAGCCTGCTCGACCTGTTGCGGCCCGTGGCGGGCGACACCGCGCTGACCCAGGCGCTGCTGGCGCGGGCGCGGCAAGGTGCCTGGACATTGGCGCAGGGCCTGGCCGTGCTAGACTCGGACCAGGCGGCGCTCGGTGCGCGAACCCTGGCGGGTCTCGGCGGCGGGCTGACCCCGGCCGGCGATGACTTCATCGTCGGCGCGCTGCTGGCAGCCTGGGCCGGCTTGTATGGAACCGGCGTTGAACAATTGGCGGCGGCCGTGGTTGCCGCCGCCGCGCCGCGCACCACCACGCTTTCGGCGGCTTACCTGCGCGCGGCCGCGCAGGGCGAGTGCAGCGCCCATTGGCACGCGCTGTTTGAGGCGCAATTGCGCGACGATTGGCCGGCGACGCGCGCCGCCATGCAGTCCCTGGTGAGCATCGGCCACACGTCCGGGGCAGACGCCCTGGCCGGCTTTCTCGCGGTCCACTACGTGCTGGGCAGCGGCGCCTGAGCGCCCTGGCTGGCACGGCCAGCAGGAGGTCGAGATGAGAACCCTGATCAAGAACGGCACCATCATTACCGCGTCCGAGACCTATCCGGCCGACATCCTCATCGATGACGGCAAGATCGCCCTGCTGGGCTACGACCTGCCGCCCGATGGCGCCGAGGTGGTCGACGCGGCGGGAAAGTTCATCCTGCCAGGCGGCATCGACGTCCATACCCACCTGGAGCTGCCCTTCGGCGGCACGGTGTCCAGTGACGACTTCTACACCGGCCACAAGGCCGCGGCCTTTGGCGGCACCACCACCCACCTGGATTTCGTCATGCAGGCCAAAGGCGAAACCCTGCACCAGGCTGTGGAAAAGTGGCATCGCCGCTCAGACCCCAAAGCCGTGATCGATTACGGCTACCACCTGGCCATCAGCGATCTCACGCCCGCCGTGCTGGACGAAATTCCGTCCCTGGCTAACGAGGGCATCACGACCCTCAAGCTGTTCATGGCCTACAAGGGCCAGTTCCAGGTGGACGACACCACGCTCTTCAAGACGCTCATGAAGGCGGCCGAGGCCGGCATGCTGGTCATGGTGCACGCCGAGAACGGCGATGCGATCGATGTGCTGGTCAAGGACGCGCTGGCCAAGGGCCACACCACGCCGGAGTGGCACGCGCTCACGCGCCCCGCCTGGGCCGAGGCCGAGGCCACCCTGCGCGCGGTGGCGCTGGCCGGCATGGCCAACGCGCCGCTGTACGTCGTACACGTCACCAACGCCCTGGCCGTGGACCAGATCGCCTACGGCCGCGCGCACGGCGTGCCGGTGATGGGCGAGACCTGCACCCAATACCTATTCTTCACCATCGACAACCTGCGTCAGCCCGACGGGGCCAAGTGGGTGTGTTCGCCGCCCATGCGCACCGCGGCCGACAACGTCGCCCTGTGGGAGGCCATCCGCAACAATTCGCTCCAGGTCGTGTCCACCGATCACTGTCCCTTCTACTTCGACGGCACCCAGCCGATCGACTATGAGGGCCAGCCCATCGCCATCCCCGGCAAGGAGCTGGGCGCCGACAGCTTCGTCAAGATCCCCAACGGCGTGCCCGGCATTGAAGACCGCCTGCCCATCCTGTGGAGCTACGGCGTCGGCCAGGGCCGCATCAGCGCCAACCGCCTGGTGGAGCTGTGCTGCACCAACCCGGCCCGCATCTTTGGCCTGTACCCGCGCAAGGGCACCATCGCCGTGGGCTCCGATGCGGACCTGGGCATTTGGGACCCGAACATCAAGAAGACCATGAGCGCCCGCGCCTCCCACCAGCGCACCGATTACAATCTGTACGAAGGCTGGGAGCTTATCGGCGCGCCCGAAAAAGTGTACCTGCGCGGCAACCTGCTGGTGGATGGTGACACCTGGAACGGTAAGCCGGGCGGCGGCGAATGGCTCAAGCGCAGCCCGCACGCGCCGGTGCTCTAACGAATTTGCTATGCATGCTTTAGGCGTGTCGGGGCCTTCGATTGAATGCCCGGCACCCGCTGGAGGAGTGCTCGCAATGACTGATGCCATGTCCGCTGAAGAAATGATCGCCCTGACCAAGGAACACACCTTCTTTTCCTGGTCGGCCCAGGGCGCCGTCAACCCCATCCCTATGGTCAAGGGCAAGGGTGTCTACTTTTGGGATGCTCACGGCAAGCGCTACCTGGACCTGAACTCGCAGCTCATGTGCGTCAACATCGGCCATGGCGACCAACGCGTGATCGACGCCATCAAGGCCCAGGCCGAAGAGTTGGTCTACGCCGGCCCCAGCATGGCCACGCGCGTGCGCGCCGAGTTTGGCAAGCTGTTGGCCGGCGTGATGCCCGGCGACCTCACCAAGTTCTTCTTCACCCTGGGCGGGTCCGACGCCAACGAGAACGCCATCCGGCTGGCGCGCGGCTACACCGGCCGCCACAAGATCATCACCCGCTACCGCTCCTACCACGGCGCGACCTCCGGCGCCATCAGCCTCACCGGCGACCCGCGCCGCTGGGCCAGCGAGCCCGGCCTTGCGGGCATCGTGCGTGTCTTCGACCCATACAAGTACCGCAGCCCGCTCTACACCGAAGGCGACAGTGACGAGGTCTTCGCGCGCAAGTGCCTGGACCAGATCGAAGAAGTCATCATGTATGAAGGCGCACACACCATCGCTGCCATCTTCATCGAGACTGTCACCGGCACCAACGGCCTCATCGTGCCGCCCGACGGCTACCTCCAGGGCCTGCGCCAGATCTGTGACCAGCACGGTATCCTGATGATCTGCGACGAGGTCATGTGCGGCCTCGGCCGCACCGGCGCCTGGTTTGCGGTCGACCACTGGCAGGTCGTCCCCGACCTGATGACCATGGCCAAGGGCCTCACCTCAGCCTACTTGCCCCTGGGCGCCGTCGCCATCAACGAGAAGGTGGCCGAGTACTACGCCGATAAAGTCTACTATGGCGGCCTCACCTACAGCGCTCACCCCATGTCGCTGGCGGCGGCCGTCGCCAATCTCAAGGTGCTGCACGCGGACGACCTGGTGGGCAACTCTCGGCGCATGGGCCAGGTGATGGCCGGCCTGCTGGACGACCTCAAGGCCGAGCATCCCTCGGTCGGCGACGTGCGCTCCATCGGCCTCTTCGGCATCGTCGAGCTCGTCAAGAACCGCAAGACCAAGGAGCCCCTCGCGCCCTTCAACGGCGCCAGCCCGGCCATGACCAAGTTGGCCGCCTACTTCCGCGAAAAGGGCCTGTATACCTTCTTCCACTGGAACAACTTCTTCACCAACCCGCCGCTCTCCATCACCGAAGCCGAGCTGCGCGAAGCCTTTGAAATCATCAA
>CAYUYN010000347.1:0-4686 GCA_964449185.1 uncultured Anaerolineales bacterium
AGCGACACGGTGCGGTTGAACACCAGCCTGTCGCCGGCCGAGTCTGGGTCGACGCTGAAGTAACCGAGCCGCTCGAACTGGCAGTGACTGCCCGGCGCGGCGCCGGCCAGGCTGGGCTCGACCTTGGCGTCCGTCAGCACCTCCAACGAGGCGGGGTTCAGGTTAGCGATAAAGTCCTCGCTGGCTTCGGGGTCGGGATCGCGGAAAAGGCGGTCGTACAGGCGCACCTCGGCCGGCAGCGCGTGGGCGGCCGACACCCAGTGGAGGGTGGCCTTGACCTTGCGGCCGTCGGGCGCATCGCCGCCGCGCGTGGCCGGGTCGTAGGCGCAGCGCAGCTCCACCACCTTGCCGGTGGCGGGGTCCTTGACCACGCTGGTGCAGGTGATGAAGTAGGCCGCGCGCAGCCGCACCTCGCGCCCGGGGGCCAGGCGGAAGAACTTGGGCGGCGGCGCCTCGCGGAAATCGTCCTGCTCGATGTACAGCACCCGTGAGAACGGCACCTGGCGCGTGCCCGCGCTGGGATCCTCGGGGTTGTTGAGGGCGTCCATCATTTCGACCCGGTCTTCGGGGTAGTTCTCGATGACCACGCGCAGGGGCCGCAGCACGCCCATCACGCGCGGCGCGCGCTTGTTCAGGTCTTCGCGCAGGCAGGCCTCCAGCAGCGCGATCTCGGACATGCTGGCGGTTTTGGAGACCCCCACCCGGCTGACAAACTCGCGGATGGCCTCGGGCGTGTAGCCGCGCCGGCGCAGGCCCGCGAGCGTGGGCATGCGCGGGTCGTCCCAGCCGTTCACGTGGCCGTCCTTGACCAGCCGCAGCAGCTTGCGCTTGCTCATGACCGTGTAAGACAGGTTGAGGCGCGCAAACTCGATCTGGCGCGGATGATAGAGGCCCAACTCGTCGAGGAACCAGTCGTACAGCGGGCGGTGGTCCTCGTACTCCAGCGAGCACAACGAGTGCGTGATGCCCTCCAGCGAGTCGGACTGGCCGTGGGCGTAGTCGTACAGGGGATAGATGCGCCAGGCGGCGCCGGTGCGGTGGTGGGCGGCGTGCAGGATGCGGTACATCACCGGGTCGCGCAGATTGATGTTGCCCGAGGCCATGTCGATCTTGGCGCGCAGGGTGCGCGCGCCCTCGGGGAACTCGCCGGCCCGCATGCGGGCAAACAGATCCAGGTTCTCTTCGACGCTGCGGTTGCGGAAGGGGCTCTCGCGACCGGGTTCGGTCAGCGTGCCGCGGTAGGCGCGGATTTCGTCGGCGCCGAGGTCGTCCACATAGGCCTTGCCCTTACGGATGAGCTGAACGGCAAAGTCGTAAAGCTGCTCGAAATAGTCGGACGCGTAAAGCTCCTCGCCGGCCCACTCAAAGCCCAGCCAGCGGATGTCGGCCTTGATGCCCTCGACGTACTCGGTTTCTTCCTTGACCGGGTTGGTGTCGTCAAAGCGCAGGTTGGCCTGGCCCCCAAACTCCTGGGCAATGCCAAAATCGATGCAGATGGCCTTGGCATGGCCGATGTGCAGGTAGCCGTTGGGTTCGGGCGGGAAGCGGGTGCGCACACGCCCGTCAAAGCGGCCGGCAGCGGTGTCTTCGGCGACGGCGGCGCGGATAAAGTCGGTGGGCGAGGAATTTTCGATAGAAGTCATAGAAGGTCCGGGTCTAGCAGAGTCCGGACATTATAACAAACGAAGTGGTGGCCGGCGCGACCATCACCACCGTGCCTGATCGTGATCGTCCTCCACCCGGCAGCGTAGGGTGAGCGGCTCGCGCGCTGCTGAACAGGCTGCGGGCGCTCTGCCCGGGCACCGGCACGGTCAACAGACAGGCCATTGGTGGGGCCGCTTCTTCTGACGGCGTGCTGCGCGTTGAGTTCCGCGAGGCCAGTCAGCGTGATCAGTTCACCTCCAGCGCGTTGGCGGACGGCGGCGCCGGCCGCGCCGTCGAGGTCCGGTCCAGGTACCAATAGGTGGTGGAGGCAATGTCGTCCTGCAGCGGCAAGTAGCGGGCGCCAGACCGCCAGCCCAACGCCTGGATGGTCACGCGCAGGCCAGCGCCGAAGCGCACCGGGTCCATGACGTGCCAGCGATACAGGCCAAAGCGCTGCTGGCTCTGGTACTGCCCATCCGGCCGCAGCACCTGGTTCAAGCCCAGGAAAGGCGTGGAGAAAATAGTGTAGCCCTGGCCGGGGACGTCGAAGTTCCAGGCCCCGCCAAAGTAGTCTTCCGTGCCGGTGCCGCAGATCGTCGGAAACGCCTCGTCGCCGTCCAGGTAAAACTTGATCTCGCCTTCGCCCCACCAGCCATTGTTGTTGACGCCCCAGGCCAGGTACGTGCCCACGTAGTGGCCGCTGCCGGTCACGCCGTCGAGCAGGGTGTGCACCTGGCCAGGCGGCAGCGGGTTGCTGCGCCGCCACTGCGCGTGGAAGTACGCCCGGTCCGCGCCGACTTCGGTCAAGGTGTAATCAACCTGGTAATACAGCACGACTTCTTCGACGGCCAGATTTTCAACGGTGAGGCGGGCGGCGGTGTGAAACGGCATCTCCCAGTAGCTGTTGAAGCCGCCGTTGGGGTTCGCCGCAATCGGCAGCGAGCTGACCTGGCTAAACTCCCCCCAGCCATTGCAGAAGAAGTCACCCACCGGCACCTCGACGGCCGGCTGCGCATCGCCGTCCCAATACGCGCGGAGGATCAGCCGGCGCCAGTTGGTCTTGTGCGTGGTGAGCCAGAGGTGCTGGATGGCGCCCGCGCCTTCGATGGCGGCCAGGGTCCGAACTTCGCCCGGCGCCAGCTTTATGCTGGGCGAGACCTTCCAGCCGAGGCCCAGCTCGCGCGCCGCGTGCGCCCCCGTCCCCTCGCTGGCCCGGCCGCCCTGCCCCTTTTCGCCGGTGAAGTTCTCGGCGCTGATGGACCGCGTCTGCGCGGCCGACAGGCGCGCGAGGTTGCCCAGGCCCATCCCCAGGCCGTTAAAGTCTGCCATGGCATCCTTCCTTGCTAAAGCGCTAAAGCGCAGCCGCAATCGGCCGTATGCCGCCGGCCACGTCGCCGACCAGCAGGGTCGGCCGGCCGTCGCGCGCGTGGACGAAACAAGCCAAAGTTCAAACAAGGCCAGAAACTCCCTTTCCCAGGAGAAAGGGACCCGACGCGCTGGCCGAGCATCAACCCGGCTGTTGGGCCCGCGCCGGCAGTACCACGACCAGCAGCCCGACCGACAGCAGCGACATCACCGCACCAAAGTAAAAGGGCGCCGCCGGGCCGAGACCACCCCAACCGAACGCGCCCTGCCACAGGATGCCGGCGATCAGGCTGGCCGGCAGCGCCGTCAGGCCGATCGCGGCGTTGAAGATGCCATAGGCCGTGCCGCGCTGGGCGACCGGCACCAAATCGGCCACATAGGCTTTCGCGACCCCTTCGGTCAGGCCGTAATAGAGGCCATACAAGCCCATGAGCAGCCACGCCTGCCAGCCTTGCGACACCCGCGCAAAGCCCAGATAGATCAACCCGTATACCAGCCAGCCGGCGACCATTAGCCGCCGGCGTCCGATCCGGTCCGATAATGCGCCCGCCGGACCGGAGATCACCGTGTACACCAGGTTGAAGGTAATCATCATGCCCAGCACGCCCAGCACCGGCAAGCCGGCCGCCTGCGCGCGCAGGATCAAGAAGGCATCCGACGAGTTGCCCAGGGTGAAGAGCGCGATGATGAGCAGAAACAGCTTGAAGCGCCGGTCAAACTGCGCCAGCCCAAACTTGGGCCGGGCCCTGGCGGTCTTGGGCAGCGGGGTTTCTTTGGCGCCCAGCGCCAGGACCACCACGGCCAGCACAGCGGGCACGATGCTAAACAGCACGAGGGTCTGAAACACCGGTCGCGTCAGGGTCAGCCCGTCGCGCTGCATGACCCAGATAACGCCCAGCGCAATCAGCAGCCCCACCACGGCCCCGGCCGTATCACCCGCGCGATGCAGGCCAAAGGCCAACCCGCGCTGGTGCTCCGGGGTGCTGTCGGCCACCAGGGCATCGCGCGGCGCGGTGCGGATGCCCTTGCCGGTGCGGTCGGCAAAGCGGACGGCCAGCACGGCCGGCCAGGCGCCGGCCAGGTACAAGAAGGGCTTGGCGAACGTTGAGAGCCCGTAGCCAATCACGGCCAGCCACTTGCGCTGACCAAGCCGGTCGGAGAGCCAGCCCGAAAAGACCTTGAGCACGCTGGCGGTCGTTTCCGCCAGACCTTCAATCAGGCCAATCACGCTGGTCGGTGCGCCCAACACGTTGAACAAAAACAGCGGCAGCACATTCGACAGCATCTCGCTCGAAATGTCGGTCAAGAAGCTGGTGACCGTCACGATCCACACGTTGCGCGGCAGGCCCACCTCGCGTGGGGCGGGCGGCGCGGAGGTCGTCTGTTCTTTCAACATCGGCATAGCCTTCTCAATGAACCGGTCCCCTGGCAGCAGCGGCAGCCTAAAAGGCGCTCGCCCCGCTTCAAGCCTGCCCGGCTGCGTGTGGAGGTACGCGGCGATCCGCTCCCGCGCGGGACTGGCCAGAATCAGCGGCTGGCGGCCGGCCTTATAGCTATCAGTCGTGAGCAATTCGGGCGCGGGCCGGGCGTCGGGATGGCGACGGGTAGGTAGTGCCATTCACCGTTGGGGTAATACTCGTACTCGTTCATCAGCCCTTTGGCCCGTCCGCGCAGCGC
>CAYUYN010000348.1:0-4683 GCA_964449185.1 uncultured Anaerolineales bacterium
GCGGGTTGGGCGGATGTCAAAAAGGGCTGGCGGCCAAAAATCCCGGATGCACCCACCGCGTTGCGCGACGGACTGCCGATCAGCCGGCGGACGGGCCGAGCACGTAGGCGCGGGTGACCGGCAGCAGCAGCAGGATCAGGCAGGCCAGGGCCACGGGCAGGCCGAAGCCCACATACAGCAGGCAGAGCGCGGAAGTGATCAGGGCAGCGTTGTAGCCCCAGCGGCGGCGCAGCACCACGCCAAAGCTGGCCCCCACCCCGGCCAGTCCCAGCGCCACGAAGGTCATGCCCAGCCGCCGCGGATCGATCCCGAGGGCGCTGGCCAGGTCGGCCCAAGGGCCAAGCTGGCCGCCGAGGCGCACGTAGTCGCCCCACAGCCGCTGGTGGAGGCCGTCGAGGGCCAGCCACCAGCCGAGCAGCCAGCTCAGGCCGACGTAAAGGCGCACGGTCCAGGGCGCGCGGGGCCTGGCCTGGACCGCGGGCCGGGGCGTGGTTGCCGGGGTGGCGGGCATGGCGGGCACACCCATCAATCCACCACCGCGGTGGCCACCGAATGCACGGGCGGCAGGAAGTCGGCCAGCAGGTTCCAGCTATTGCCCTCGTTGCGGCTGTAAAAGAGCTGGCCCGTGCTGGTGCCCACATAGACACCCGCGGGACGGCAGGCATCGGTGGCGAGGCCTTCGCGCAGCACGTTGAGGTAGGCGCCCTGGCTCGGCAGGCCGCGGGTGAGGCGCTGCCACTGGTCGCCGCCGTCGCGTGAGCGATAGACGGCCAGGGCGCCCGCGGGCACGTAGCGGTATTCGTCACTGACCTCGGGCGTGACAAAGATGGTCTGGTCCTGGTCGGCCAGGATGCCCATGGGGAAGCCAAAGTGCGCGGGCAGGCCAGGGGCGATGCTGGTCCAGCTTTCGCCGGCGTCGCGCGAGCGATAGACGCCGCAGTGGTTCTGCTGGAAGAGCCAGTCGGGCTGGGTGGGGCTCATGACCAGGTGATGGACGCACTGGCCATAGTCGGGCCACTGCTGGCCTTCGGGCAGGAAGCAGGCGGGCGTGTTTTTGTTCTTGGGCGTCCAGGTGACGCCGCCGTCGTCGGAACGGAACACGCCCGCGACCGAGATGGCGAGGTACATCCGGTCGGGGTTGGTGGGGTGAAGCAGGATCGAGTGCACCATCAGCCCGCCCGCCCCCGGGAACCAGTTGGCGCGCGTGGGGTGGGCATTGATCCCGGGCACCGGCCGCCAGGTTTGGCCGCCGTCCTCGCTCTTAAAGAGGCAGCCGGGGTCGCCGCCGGCCCAGACCTCGTTGGGGCGCGCCGCGTGGCCCGGCTCCACCCGCCAGAGGCGCTTGAGCGTCTCCCCGGTCTCGGGTGCAAAGGCGGGACCCTCGGCCATGGTCCAGGTGGCGCCCAAATCAGTGGAGCGGTGAATGTTGGCGCCATAAACGTCGTGATACAGGGCGGCAAAGAGGGTGCCGGGCGCGCCGCCGCGGCGATCGAGCGCCATGTGCAGGACCGACCAGCCGGGGAAGTGCGGGCCCATCATCTTCCACGTCTGGCGGCTTTTATCGCTCTCGAACAGGAAGGCGCCCTTGCGCGTACCGACCATGACCAGCACGCGGCCCTGGCCGCGGCGGGCCGGGCGCGCCAGAGTGGGCTTGACCACGCCGCGCGCTTTGAGTTCGGCCTTGATCTCGGCGGAGCGCGCGCGGGGTTGAGGCTGGCCGCGGGAGGCGACCTTGGTGGAGGTTTTCTTGGTGGCCATGATGAACGTGTTTCAGCCTTTCTGCGCGCGAGTTTACCACCAGATGGGAAAAGAGGTGTGGGGGTGCGGGGGTTTTTTAGATGGCAGCCTGTAGCTTGGCCAGCGCTTCATTTTCGGCCGCGTAGAGCGCTGAGAGCCGCTCACCCAGGCCCCCGAAGAGGGCGGTGACCTCACCGGCCTCCAGCGGAAACTCTCGGCTGGTGCGACGGCCGAGGTCGCTAAGCTGATCGGTGAGAGGCTGGGCGGCGGCGACCCCGACCTCGCCCTGCATCAGTGCCGCGTGCTTGCGGCGCAGCAGGCGCTTGGTCTCCTGGAAAGGCGCCACCGCGTCCGGCAAAGCGGCTTCGGCCAAACGGGTCCACTGGCCGGCCAGCCCGCGATAGGTCGCCGCCACGTCGCGCAGGGCCGGCCGCTGGAGCACCTCAGCCGCCTCCTCCAAGAACTCGGCGTACAGGCCACGCAGGCCCCCGCCGGCATTCCCCGACAGCTCGATGCCTTCAAACAACGACTTGAGCGCCGTGTACAGCCCGCGGCGGGTCTTGAACACCACCGGCCAGCCCTTGGTGTTCTTGGTGTCCGTCATCAGGCGCGACCACTTGCGCAGTGTCGGCAGCGAGAACGAGTCGGATTTGGCGCTGAGGTTGGCTACGCAGTCGCGCAGGCCGGCCTCCACGGCGCCGGCCAAGTCGGGCGACGCCCCGCCGGGCTCGAGCAGGAAGAGCTTGTTCTTGAAAGACGTGATGCGGGCGCGGGCATCGGCCAATTCCACCGCCGAGACCCGATACGGCTGCGCGGCGCGGTCGTCGACCCAAAAGGCGCCGTCCTCGTCGCGCCCGCATACCACCAGCAGATGGCCGATGTGGGCCTTAAGCGCTTCGGGCAATTGGAGATAGGGCATGTGTGCCAGGTCCACCCAGGCGATGGCCGGCACACCCGCGTCCAGGGCAGCCCGCAAATGCTCGGCCGCCGCGGCCCGCCCGCCGGTCTCGCGCACCGCGGAGGCGGCGTTGAGGCGCTGGGCGGCGGTCTGCATGAACTTGAGCGGGTACTGCCAGTTGTGGCGAAACCCAAGGACCAGGACGGCCACCTTGTGGGCATTGAACTCCCACAGGATGTAGCCGGCCCCCAGGCCGCCGCCCACGCCCAGCAGCATGGCCTCGGTGTAGGGTTGGCCGGTGTGCGGGGCTGTCACCCCTTGCGCGGCCAGGGCATTGGTCAGTGCGGCCGTCTCGGGATGGCGTCCGCCAAATTGCGTGTAGGTGGGTAGGGTGGACATGGCCCCTCCGGATGACAGAAAGAGAAAGATTAGAGCGGATTCCTGATGGGTTTACGGACGTTCATCGGCGTCAACGGATGGGGCAACGGATCAACGGATAAATACAGGCCGTACACGCGCATGGAATCCGCTCTAGAAGAGGCGCATTTGATGGTTGGGCCGGCGGCCATCCAACAGTACATAGGGGGCCGCGCGCTTGGTGAGCACGCCGAGCTGCTGCAGCGCGTTGAGGTCGCTCAGCCGGCCACGGCGGCGCGCCTGGAGGATGGCGTTGGCGCCCTGCGGGCCGATGCCGGGAACGCGCAGCAGGGTCTCGCGGTCGGCGCGGTTGAGCTCCACCGGGCGCTCCTGGAGGTTCTCACGCGCCCAGGCCAGCTTGGGGTCGGTGTCCAGGGGCAGACGCCCGTTCTGCGCAAAGGGCATGTCTTCCAGGTCGAAGCCGTAATCGCGCAGCAGGAACGAAGCCTGGTACAGGCGGTGCTCGCGCCAGGGGTTCTCGGCCGGGTGGTTTTCGAGCGGGGTATCGGGCACCGGGCTAAAGGCGGAGAAATAGACGCGCTGGAGCCGGAGCTTGCGGATGACGTAGCTGGCGGTGGTGAGAATCTCCAGGTCGTCTTCGCCGGCGGCGCCTACGACGAGCTGGGTGACCACCGACGGCCAGCGGCCCTTGAGGGCCTGGTGCGCCGGTTGGGTGCGGCGGATCTCGTCGGCCCACTTGAGCGGTTGGAGCAATTCGTCAAAGAAGACCTTATGCGGGGCCAGCTTTTCCAGCCGGGTGCTGTTGGGGGCCTCGAGGTTGATGGAAACGCGGTCGGCGAGCTGCATAGTGCGCACGAGCTGGTCGCGCTCGAGGCCGGGCATGAGCTTGAGGTGCACGTAGCCCTGGAAGTTGTGCTTGCGGCGCAGGATGTCGACCGTGTCGATGAGCCGGTCCTGGGTGCGCACACCGCCGCCGGCGATGCCGGAACTGAGGAAGAGGCCCTCGGCCACGCCGGACTGGTGCATCTGGCTGAAGACCAGGGCCATCTCTTCGGGCTTGAAGGTGGCGCGGCGGTAGTTGCGGCGGGCGCGGAAGGGACAGTAGTAGCAGTCGCGCTCGCAGGCCGAGGTGAGCAGGGTCTTGAGCAGGGCCGTGCGCTTGCCGCCGGGCATGACGGCCTGGTGGATGCCCAGGGAGTTCTTCTTGCGCTCGAGGGCCGCGCCGGGGTCCGGAGCACCCTTGGTGATGGTGCTCAGGGCTCCGGCGTCGACCGCGCGGCGCAGGTCAGCCGGTGAATGCCCGCAGGGTGCCACCATGTGCGGGTCCGCCCAGCCAGTCGGACGGGCGACAGCGTCGGCGTCCTCGGCAGGCTCCAGGCTCATGTGGCTCCCGATGAGCGCGAGCTTCCCAACTGTGTCCATAGGGGAGATTATAGAACAGATGTTTTGATTGTCAATCAAGAGATCACGAAGGGGCGCATTTTGGCTTTGGTGCGAAGTGAAGTAGGCAGTCGGCACGCAAGCGAGAAGTCAGAAGTCGGCAGTCAGAAGTCGGCAGGGGTGACGGTGACGGCACTGGGTGAGCGGGGCGAGAGGTTCGCTTATAACAGTGTGTGACAGACGGTAGCAGATGGTAGCAGACGGTAGCAGATGGTAGCACTTGGTAGCAG
>CAYUYN010000349.1:0-4675 GCA_964449185.1 uncultured Anaerolineales bacterium
GTCATCGGCGCGCACGGCAAGCGCGCCGCGCTGGATGCCGCGCTGGAACGCCCCTTCCTGCGCCGGCCCCAGCCCTTCGTGGCGCTCAAGGCCCACTTCCGCGGCCCGCCCCTGCCGGGCCGCATCGAGCTGCACGGCTTCCCCGGCGGCTACTGCGGCCTGTCGGAGTTTGAGCCGCGCGCCGGCGAAAGCGGCCGCGCCGCCAACCTGTGCCTGCTGGTACACGCCGAGGCCTTTCGCGCCGGGGCCGGCGCCGGTCCCGACCGGGTGGCGGCCTTTATGCGCTGGATGCGCGCGCACAACCCGCGGCTGGAGGCCTGGCTGGCCCAGGCCAGCCCCTTGACCGGGCGCTGGCTGAGCATTGCGCAGGCGCCGTTCACCGGCAAGCAGCCGGTGGAGGGGGGTGTGCTGCTGGCGGGCGATGCGGCCGGGCTGATCGTCCCGCTGGCCGGCGACGGCATCGCCATGGCGCTGGGGGCCGGTTCGCTGGCGGCTGAGCACGTGGCCAGCTTCCTGGCAGACCAGGTCTCGGCCGAGGCGCTGCGGCGCGGCTATGCCGCCGCCTGGCAGCGCGCGTTTGGCCCCCGGCTGCGGCTGGCGCGCATGCTCCAGCCGCTGATGCTGCGGCCGGCCTGGCTGGGCCTGGGCCTGCGCACGCTCAAGGCCGTGCCGCGCCTGGGGCAGTATCTCGTAACCCATACCCGCGACCCGCGCTCCGGCGCAGGCACCCACACCGCCTGGCCGCGGCCCCTGGAACCGCAAGAGGAGCGTGCATGACTGACCCCGCCATCCTATCCCTGGCCACCGGCGTGCCGCCGCGCTGCTACACCCAGCCCGAAATCTTCGACTTCCTGCAAACCCTGTTTGTGCGCACGCGGCACGCCCGCACCATCTTCAACGTCTCCGGTGTGGATAAACGCCACATGGCGGCGGACATGGAATTCTACGCCAGCGACCAGGGCACCCAGGCGCGCAACGACCGCTACCTGGCCGAGGCGCTGCCTTTGGGCGAGGCCACCCTCCAGCGCTGTCTGCGGAACGCCGGGCTGACGCCCGCCGACGTGGACGACTTCATCGTCGTGTCGTGCACGGGGCTGGACATCCCCGGCCTGGACCTGCGCCTGGCCGGGCGGCTGGGCATGCGCAGCGACCTGCGCCGCACCTGCGTGCTGGGCATGGGCTGCTACGCCGCCTTCCCGGCGCTCCAGCGCGCGCGCGAGGCCGTGGCCGGGCGGCCCGGCCGCAAGGCGCTGGTGCTGTGTTTGGAATTGTGCTCGCTGCACCTGCAATTCGACGACTCGCTGGAGAACATGGTGGTGTCGGCGCTGTTTGCCGACGGCGCGGCCGCCGTGCTGGTGGGCGCGGGGACCGCGCTGGCGGGGACCGCGCTGGCGGGGACCGCGCTGGGGGAGGCGGGGCCGGGGACGGCCTGGCCGCGCCTGGTGGACTCAGCCACCCACTGTGACTACAGCACCTTCGAGCACATGGCCTTTCACGTCACTGACCATGGCTTTCAGATGCGGCTGACTGCCTACGTGCCCGAGCTGCTGGCGGCCGAGGTGGAGCCTTTTGTGGATGGGCTGCTGGCCCGCAACGGCCTCGACCGCGCCGCCGTGCGCTTTTGGGGTATCCACCCCGGCGGCCCCAAGATCCTCGACAGCCTCCAGGCGCGCCTGCGCCTCAGCGACGCCCACCTGGCGCCCTCGCGCGCGGTGCTGCGGAAGTACGGCAATATGTCGTCGCCGACGATCCTGTTTGTGCTCGACGAGATCCAGCGCAGCGGCGCGCCGAAGCCGGGCGACTATGGGGTGCTGCTGGCGTTTGGGCCGGGCTTGACGATGGAGGGGGCGGTGGTGGGGTGGTGAAGCTGTGTGGGGGGGTATGGGCATTGAGTCCTATTGGCAATTTAGCACTAAACGCCTAGGATATTACCGACAGTGCCTAGGCACAATCTGTTGGATCTCTGATTACCGCAACTCACGCGGCGGTCAGCTCGTTTGGCGCGCGCAGCCGGTTGGCTCGGCTGCCAACCCCGAATGACACCGCGCCGCGGGGGAGCGCTGTTCCGCGTATTTTCCACCGTCGCCACAAACTAACCGACGACGCCAGCACGGATTGCGATCCAACCTGGGTTTTGGATCGCCAGCTAGCAGGAGGTGCGCCACAGCCCAACACACCTGGTAACACCCCATCACGTTTACAAAAGAATAGGCTTACGGGCGGCGCGAGCGCGGCCGAGACGCGCTCAACTCTCCTATCCGACTGGATGAGCGAGGAGCCAAAGCATGACACAGGCAAAGCCAGCATCAAAAGGCGGTCCCAAACGGCCACGTTTGCGTATCCACCTGGAGGATTTTAGGGAGGACGACGAGCGCCCGAACATGGCGGTGACGCTCGTTGACGGCGACGGCAAGCCGCTGCAGGTCGCCGAAGTGGACGACCAGGGCGGCCTGGATTTGACGGAGAGCGCGCTCAAGAAAGCCCACCGCGTCCTCATCGGACCCAGCGCGAAGGACGATCAGGCGGTAGACCCCGAGCTGCTCGTGCGCTACCGGCCGCGCGATTTTGAGAAGCTGATCGAGGTCGGGGTCATCAATCTCCCGCGGGTGATTTGGGATAGGTGGTTCCTCCATCTGCGCTGCGTGACGGGCTCGGTTCGGCTCTGCCACCGCCGGCCCTGGTGGTACCACGACCTGCTGCGCCTGGCCACCCAGCCCCTCTTCGAGCTGCCGGCCGCGCTGGAGTCGAAGCCGGCGTTCGTGGCCCAGCGGGCACTGGCCCAGCAGGCTTTGGCCAGCCCGAGTATGGCGTCGCAGCGGGCCGCGCTTGGTGAACTGAATCCGTCCGCCGTTGCCCAGGTGGGGCCGCCCGCCTCGCTGGCGGAGCTCATCCACTTCCACTTCCACTGCCACACCATCTGCAACGGCACGGTCGAAGTCTACCGGCGCACCTGCTGCTGCGAGCCCTGGATCATTTGGGACCCGCGTCTGCCCGAACTCATCCGGGAGCTGGAAGACATCATCGGCGGCATTCGCCCGATCCCAATTCCGTTTCCGTTCCCCGGCCCCATCCCCGACCCGAACCCGCCCGACCCCCCCTATGCCGAGCAGTTGTTCTTTAAGGAAGGGGCGCTGGACGAGAAGGCCGTGTACGCGCACGCCGATTTGGCGGCGCTGCGGGCGCTGCCGGCCGTGCAGGTGGCCGAGTACATCAATGCCCGGCCGTATCTGCTGTGCCGCCGCTACTCGTGCAGTGCGCCGGTCAAGGTGGCCGAGGGCAACCTCAACCCCGATGGCCGCTTCATCCTGTGCTGGTTGGATTGGCGGCGGCCGATCGGCCCCCGCTGCCACGATGAGTATGCTTACATCGTCCGGCAGCGCTTTGGGCCTTTCTCGTTCATCGTTTACAACGGCGTGGCCGCGAACATCTGGTTCGGCGCGGGCGCTGAGGCTAACCTGGTCTCGTACAGCCCGTGGGCCTATGCCTGCCGCAACAACGGCGAACCGGGCACCGGCGCGTATGTGTTCCTGGACATTATTGGCGATACCGAGAGCTGGAACCTGAAGACGCCCAATGCCACCGGCTGGAACCGCGTGGCGGCGCCGGGCTACAACGATGGGCTGGTTTTCCCCGTCCCGACGGCTGTCGACGCGCTGGGGGTCGACCGGAACCGCAACTGGGGCGGAACCCTGAAGCTCAACTACAAGTTCAGCGAAGATATGCGGACAGCCCCGGTCAGCGCCCGGTATTACCGCATCGGCATCACCGAGGCCAACGCCGCCGGCGAACCGGTTGCGGATCCAAGCTACCTGTCCGCCCCTCCGCCATGGGAAAAATCCGAGCCCGACGGGCTGGGCGGCGTGAACATTGTGCCGGTGAACATGGGCCCCTTCAGCGCCGGCGGACAGGACAATCTGTCCTTAATTCCCTACGATGCCGAAGGCGACTGGAACGCCGGCCAGTATCACGGCTACCTGAATACGACGGACATGCGCTGGAGCGACCCGACCAAGCGGCACCTGGTGACCCTGGAAGTGTTCAACGCGGCCGGCACGCGGCTGCGCCCGAACGGCACGCCGGCCAGCGGCGCCCCCGGCGCCGAGGCGACGGCGCCCTTCACCTTCCGCCGGCGCTTCCAGGACCTTGGCCCGACGAACCCCGTGCCCTTCGCGGCGCTGACGCACATGTTCTGGTGGGACAACCGGTCGCTGCAGGCGTCGATCAACTACCTGGTCAGGGACGGGCTTGAGTTCAGCGAGGAATGCCTGTTCCTCTTGGGCACGGCGCTGTCCACGTTTGGCATCGGCTACCGCGCCTACCACCCCAACGGAATGTTCCAACTGTCGCACTCGATCACCTGGCAGCGCGGCCTGGGCTCGGCGCTCGGGGCCTCGGGCGCCCTGCCCACCTCCAGTCCCTTCAACTTGGGGAGTCCCCACAACGTGGGGCAGCCGCCGGCCTTGCCGGGCAACAGCGGCACTAACACGTTTGCGTGGATGCTGCGCACCGATCTCGAGCCGACGCGCAAGAAGTGCGCCTTCACCGTCTTCCTCGGCATTCGCTCGAAGACGACCGATGGCGACGACCTGGGCCACAGCAGCCTGACCCGGTCGGCCGCGTTTGCCATCGAGATCAACTGAAATAACTGCGTTCCTGGATGAGCCGGGGCCGAGCG
>CAYUYN010000350.1:0-4668 GCA_964449185.1 uncultured Anaerolineales bacterium
GCGGTGGCGTGCAGGCGCTCCATCACATAGGCGGCCGGGTCGTGCCCGCTGGGGATCTCGGCCTGCTTGCGCACCCGCCATGCGCTGGTGTTCAGGTGGAAGTCGATCACCGATTTGGGCGTGACCAGGGACGAATACTCAAAGCGCACCACGTCCGTGTTGAACTCCGGGTTGTCGGTGGGGCTCAGCGTGTACACCGGCTCGGGGAAGAGCACATAGCGCACAGCAGTCGCGCCATCCGCCGCCGACACGCGCGCCTGCTGGAGGCCGCCGCGCCGCTCAAACAGCACCAGGTGGTTGGCAAAGGCCGCGGCTTCCACCACCAGCACGTCCGGCCGGTGCGGGATCACCTCGCGCCAATGCTCGCAGCCGGTCGCGTCCACCGGCGTCGCCATCAGCTTGAAGTTCTGGGCCTGGTCATTGGTCACCACAAAGAAGCGCTCGGTGTGGTGCTCGATGTCGTACTCCACGCCCGGCCGCCGCGCCTGGAACACTTGCAACTCGCCGGCGGGCGCGTCGGCCGGCAGTATGCGCCACTCGCTGGTGAGGGTCGAAGCCGACAGCGTGCAGATGAAAGCGCCGCTGCGCGACTTGAGCAGATACAAGTAGAAGGTGTCGTCGGCTTCGTGGTAGACCAGCTCGTCCCGAGCCGGGTCGGAGCCGAGCACGTGCCGGTGGAGCTGATACGGCCGCAGGGCCGCGTCGCGCGTGACGTAGAACAGGGTGGCGCTATCGTTGCCCCACTCCAGGCCCTGGTGGGAATAAACGTTGCCGAACGTGTCGAGGAGGGTCTCGGGGTACAGCGCGCCGGTGACCAGGTCTTTGATGAAGACGGTACACTTTTCGGCGCCGTCCAGGTCGAGCGAATAGGCCAGCTTCTGCTGGTCGGGGCTGACCCGGAAAGCGCCCATGCGGCAAAAGGCCCGCCCCTCCGCCAGCGCGTTCTGGTCGAGCAGCAGCTCTTCGGGCGCCTCCAGCGCATTGCGCCGCCGGCAGTACAGCGGATACTGCTGCCCGGCCACGTGGCGCTGGTAGTAGAAGTAATCGCCGCGGCGCTCGGGCACGGACTCATCGTCTTCCTTGAGGCGCCCCTTTAGCTCGGTGAAGAGCTGCCCCTGCAGCGGCCGGGTGTGCTGCAGGCGCTCCTCCAGGTAATCGTTCTCCGCCTGGAGATACTCCCGCACCGCCGGGTCTGCGCGATAGCGCATCCAGAAATAATCGTCCGCGCGCGTCTGGCCGTGCTGGGTGAGGGTGTGGGGACGTTTAGGGGCCAGCGGAAAGGGAGGCATGGTTTATTCTCCGGCCAGCGCCCAAAAAAAACGCCTCGTAGGATTTCGACTGGAAATCCTACGAGACCGTGTTAGCGCTCGCGCGCCGCGCAGCGGAGAGGGTGGGATTCGAACCCACGGTGACCCAAAGAGCCACAACGGTTTTCGAGACCGCCCCATTCGGCCACTCTGGCACCTCTCCGGCGGCGATTATACCATAGACAGACGAGTGAAAAGCGTGTGCACGTGTGTAAGTGTGTAAGTGAAAGTGTCAACGTATGGACGTCGACACTTACATATCCTGGTCGCCTATGGACCAAATCTCACTTAAGTCGGGAGAGCCATAATTACCAATTACCCAATCTCCACCGTCTCGTGCATCTGCGGTGCGTGTACGCCCGGCACGCCCTGCGCCTCCAACGCCGTCTTGAGCGCCGTCAGCGCTTCCGGGTCGCCATGCACCAGGAACACCCGCTTCACGCGCGGCTTGAGCACCGTGGCCCAGCGGATCAGCAGGTCGCGGCCGGCGTGGCCCGAGTAGCCGTTGATCGTGGCGACCTGCGCGCGCACCTGGTACATATCCCCGAAGATGCGCACCTCGGGCGCGTGCTCGGCCAGCCGCCGCCCCAAGGTGTTGGCCGCCTGCCACGACACAATCAGCACCGTGTTGCGCGGGTCTTCAATGTTGTTGCGCAGGTGGTGCAGGATGCGGCCCGACTCGGCCATGCCCGAGGCACTGATCACCACCAGCGGCCCCTTCATTTCGTTAATGGCCTTGCTCTCCTCCACCGAGCGTGTGTAGCTCAGACTCTTGAAGGCAAACGCCTTGCCGCGGCTCGCGCGCACGAAGGCCAGCGTCTCCTCGTCGTACAGGTCCTGGTGCCGCGAAAAAACATCGGAGACGTTGGTGGCCAGCGGGCTGTCCACGAACACGGGCAGCGGCGGGATTGTCCCCGCGTGGATGAGCCGGTTGAGCTCGTAGATAATCTCCTGCGCGCGCCCGACGGCAAACGACGGGATGATGATCTTGCCGCCGCGGGCCACGGTGTCCTTGACCACCTGGGTCAGCTCGGCAAAGGCCGCGTCCGGCGGGCGGTGGTCGCGGCCGCCGTAGGTGGCCTCCATGATGGCGAAGTCGATGTCTTCGAGCAGGGTGGGGTCGCGCAGGATGGGCAGGTTCATGCGGCCGATGTCGCCCGAGAAGGCCAGGCGGTAGGCTTGGGTGCCCCCGCCGCGCCGCTCCTTGACGTTCAGCACCAGGCTGGCCGAGCCCAGGATGTGCCCGGCATCGACAAACATGGCCTCGACACCCGGCGCCACGGTCACCAGGGTCTTGTAGCGCACCGGGCGGAACAGCTTGAGCGCGGCCTCGGCATCGGCCTGGGTGTAGAGGGGCTCAAAGGTTTCCGGCTGCCCGCGCTGCCGGGCGCGGCGGTTGAGGTACTCGGCATCCGCCTCCTGGATGTGCGCCGAGTCGAGCAGCATGTAGCGGCACAGGTCGCAGGTGGCCGCCGTCGCATAGATGGGCCCGCGGAACCCTTTTTTGACCAGCATCGGGATCAGCCCGGCATGGTCAATGTGCGCGTGCGACAGCAGCAGCACATCCAGTTCCTTGGGGTCGTGCAGAAAGGTGCGGTTGCGGAACTCCGCTTCCTTGCGCGAGCCCTGGTACAGCCCGCAATCCAGCAAAATCCGCGTCCCGTTCAGGCTCAACAAATGCTGCGAGCCGGTGACCGTCTGCGCTGCGCCGTGAAAGGTGATTTCCATGTGACGAAACCTTAAAAGGCAGCCATTGGTAATTGGCCATTTGTAATTAAGGCCGATTACAAATGGCCAATTACCAATTACGCTGCATAGCCCTTGATGACTGCCAGGATCTCCGGTCCATATGCCTCGCGGCGCACGGGCCCCAGGTTCTCAATCCGCGCCAGGGCCTCGGGGGTGCGCGGGGCGCCGCGGGCCAGCTCCCACAGCGCGTCGCGCGAGATGATGACGTCGCTCTCCACGCCGCGCGCCTGGGCCTTGCGCTTGCGCCATTGGTGCAGCAGCTCGTAGCGCTCGCGCACGCTGTCGGGCTCGCGCTCGGAGTGGGGCGGGCGCACGGGCGGCCCGCCCAGCCCGCGCCGCACCGCCTTGAGCAGGTTGGCGCCGTGGCGGTGGATCTGCTGCGGGGTCATGCCGGGTAGGCCTTCCAGGTCGGACAGGCTGTTCGGACCCGAGCGCGCGATCTCGACCAGGGTTTGGTCGCTCATCACCTTAAAGGGCGGCCGGTCGGCGCGTTCGGCCTGCCGCTCGCGGTACTCGTGCAGCTCGCGCAGCACGCCCGCCTGCCCCGGCGCCAGGTCGCGCGCGCCGTTGATGCGCCAGAAGGCATGGGGGTTGGCGCCATTGCCCGCGGCCGCCACCCGCTCCAGCCGCGCAAACTCCTCCTGCGCCTCCCGCAGCCGGCCCGTGGCAGCCAGCTCGGCCTCCAGCAGGTCGCGCAGCCGCACCAGGAAGCGCGTGTCGAGCCGGGCATAATCCAGCAGCTCGGAAGTCAGCGGGCGCCGGCCCCAATCGGCGCGCTGGAAGCGCTTGTTCACCTTGACCCCGAAGTGCGTCTCCAAGATGGCGGCCAGCCCGAGCTGCGGCCAGCCCAGAGTGCGCGCCGCCACCATGGTGTCGAACAGGTTGATGAACTGGAAGTTGTAGTCGCGCTTGAGGCAGATGACGTCGTACTCGGAGGCGTGGAAAATCTTCTGCTGGCGCGGGTTGGCAAACAGCGGCGCCAGCGGGCTCAGGTCGTCCAGCGCCAGCGGGTCGACGATGAAATCCTCCGCCGGGGTGGAGAACTGGATGAGGCAGACGCGCTCACGATAGGCAAACAGGCTGTTAGACTCGGTGTCCACGCCTATGGCCGGCTCACGGGCCAGGGTGGCCGCCAACTGCCGCAGGGCGGCCGGGTTGGCCACCAAAAGCGGCGCGGGCAGAGTCGCGGGGGTCACAGGCGCATCAGACATAGCCACTATTATCGCGCCTCTTGGCTTCCCGTCAAATCCGAGCCGCTTTGTTTGACTTCCCTTTCGGATTGTGATAGATTTTACTTGCTGTCCAAGCGGCTTTAGGCGTCTGTCCAAAGCGGTTTTAACCGCCACTCACCAAGAGCGCACATTCATAGCAACCCGATAGTTTCACGACTCCGCAAGTAAGCCAGGCCACCTTTTTAGTCTAGCCAGAGGAGTACAAACGTTATGGCGGCTGCAGCCAGTCCAGCCACGACCGCAACGAATGCGGCCTCAATGACCCGCCGGGAGTTCCTGTATTACATTTGGGCGGCCTCCATGGCTCTGTTCACGGCCGAGCTGGGCGGCGCCATCCTGTGGTTCTCGGTGCCGCGCTTCGCGGCCGGCGAATTCGGCGG
>CAYUYN010000351.1:0-4658 GCA_964449185.1 uncultured Anaerolineales bacterium
GACCGTGGCGGCCTCGGGCAGCGCCCGCAGCCGCTGGGACAGGTGCCCGCGCGTGCCCACCTCGGCGGCGGCCACGGTCTGGCCGCGCTCGGCCAGCAGCCTGGCCACCACTTCTTCCACGGTCTGCTGGCCTTCGCCATAAACGAAGTCGCCCAGCCGCTGGCGGATGTCGGCTTCCAGCGGCGCGATCATGGCCTCGGCCTCCGCGGTCGTCGGCGCCTTGGCGACGATGCGAATATCCGTCTGACCGGGGTGGGCGGCCAGGCCCACCGTGGGGTTGTTCAGCTCCTCCAGCTCGGCGATGCGGGCGTCGATCAGGCTCTCGCCGATGCCCACCGTGCGCAGGGTCTTGGCCACGATCGTGCTGGCCAGGTTGAACTTCTGGCGCAGGTAGGGCAGCACGGCGTGTTCGAGCATGTAGTCCATCTCGCGCGGCACGCCCGGCAGCGAGATCACGACGCTGCCCGCATGCTCCACCACAAAACACGGCGCCGTGCCCACCGGGTTCTCCAGGGCCAAGGCCCCGGCCGGCACGTAGGCCTGCTTGCGGTTGTTCTCGGTGGGCGCGCGGCCAAAGCGCTGGAAGCGCGCCTCAATCTGCTGCCACAGGTCGGGCCGATATTCCAGCGCCAGCCCAAAGGCGCGGGCGATGGCGGCCCGGGTCGGGTCGTCCACGGTCGGTCCCAGCCCGCCGGAGGTAATCACCACCGTCGAGCGTTGTGCCCCGTGGGCCACGGCCTGGGCAATCCGGGCTTCGTTGTCGCCCACGGCCGAGATCCACCACAAGTCCAGCCCCACGCCGCGCAGGGCGCGCGCCAGCCGGGCCGAGTTGGTGTCCGTAATTTCACCGAGCAGCAGCTCGGTGCCAATGGCAATGATTTCGGCGTTCAAGGCAGTGGGTCGGGTGGGGGTTAGGACGAGCGGCGGCGCTGCCCGTAGAGCAGCTCCTCGCGGATGCGCAGGTCTGTGCCGCGGATCTTCAGGGCCAGGTCGGCCGCCAGGTTGCGCATCAGGCGGTAGCCCAGTTGAGGGTACGTATCGCACAGCAGGATAAGCTTATCGCGCGGGATGATCAACAGGTGCGTGTTGTTGGCCGCGCAGCGCGCCGTGGCCGAGCGCAGGCCCTGGTCCACCAGCGCCACCTCGCCAAAGGACTGCCCACGCCGCAGGGTGGCGATGGTCACCGGGCCGATGCCCTTGGCCTCCTCACCGCCCACCAGGCTCGGATCCACCTGGATGTCGATGTCGCCCTGGGCGATGATATAGAGCTCGTCACTGGCCGCGTTCTCTTCAAAGATCAGGTCCCCGGCCTTGCAGCGGCGCTCCTGGCACAGCGAGGCCACCAGCTCGAGCTGGGTGGGCGTCAATTCGTAAAAGATATCCGCCTGCTTGAGGATCGTGGCGAACGACATGCGTGCTCCGCGGATGGGTGAAGGGACGGGCAGTGTAGCATAATATGCGGGCCGGCGCGAGTGAAAAGGATCAGCCTTCGTGCTATACTCCCTTCATGCGCATCGGCATGCTGGTTGACATGTACAAGCCGCACACCAGCGGCATCACCAACTACGTGGCGCTCAACAAAAAGGTCTTGGAGAGCCAGGGCCACAAGGTCTTCGTGTTCACCTTTGGCGATATGGACTACGAAGACGATGAGCTCAACATCGTGCGCTCGCCGGGGCTGCCGCTGAATTTCAACGACACCGGCTTTAACATGTCTTTTCGCTACGCCAAGGTCGCGCAGCGCAAGGTGCGCTCGATGGACCTGATCCATGTCCATCATCCCTTCCTCAGCGGCCAGTTGGCCCTGCGTTACGCCGGCGCGCGCGGCATCCCGGTCGTCTACACCAATCACACCCGCTTCGACCTGTATGCCCAGCATTACATGCCTTCGTTTGTGCCGGATGCGGTCGGCCTGGCCTTCCTCAAGACCTATCTGCCTGGCTTTTGCAAGCGCTGCGATTTGGTCATCTCGCCCTCGGCCGGCATCGAGGTCGTCATGCGCGCTCTGGGCGTTGAGGCGCCGATCAAGGTCATCCCCAATGGGGTGGAGGTCGAGCCGTTCCGCAACCCCGAGCGGACCCTGACCCGCGCCGAGGTCGGCCTGCCCGACGACGCGACCGTGCTCATGTACCTGGGCCGCCTCAGCCCCGAAAAAAACCTGGCCTTCCTGGTTACCGCGTTTCTGGGCGTGGCCCATGTCCAGCCAAAGGTTGTGCTGGCCCTGGTCGGTGACGGTCCCGAGAGCGATGCCCTGCGGGCTCAGGCCGCGGCCTCCAGCGTGGGCGACCGGGTCAAATTCCTCGGCCAGGCCGATTACGCGAGCGTGCCGGCATATTTCAAGCTGGCCGACGCCTTTGTGACCGCTTCCGAGACCGAGGTGCACCCGCTGTCCCTCATCGAGGCGATGGCGGCCGGGCTCCCGGCCCTCGGCATTGCCTCGCCGGGCGTGGGTGATACGATCGTGGACGGCGTCAACGGCCTGCTCAGCCAGCCGGACCTGGCCTCCTTCACGGCCAAGCTCATGCTGCTGGTGATGGATACGGAGGCCCGCCAGCGGTTGGCGGCCCAGGCCGCCGCCGATGCGCGCCAGTACGACATCCACCGCACCGCCGGCCTGGTGTTGGAACAGTACGAAGCTTTGCTGGCCAACCGTGTGCGCCACGTGCGCCGCTGGTCGGTTTTGGCGCAGCGCCTGCGCGAAAAGCTGGCATGAGCAGCCCGCGCCAGGGCCTGGGCCGGCGCGGTGAGCAGCTCGCCGCCGACCGGCTGGCCGCCCTGGGTTACGAGATCGTCGAACGCAACTTCCGCTGCCCGGCCGGCGAGATCGACTTGGTCGCCCGCTGGCAGGACACCTGGGTCTTCGTGGAAGTTAAGACACGCCGCGGCACCCGCTTCGGCACCCCCGAAGAGTCAATCACGCCCCGCAAGCGCGCCCACCTCATCGCCTCCGCCCAACACTACCTTCAGGCGCGTGACCTGCAAGATGTGCCGTGGCGCATCGACGCCGTGGCCGTTGGCCTCTCTACCGCCGGCGAGTTGCTGAGAGTGGATGTGATTGAAAACGCCGTCACCGGCTGATGAATGCCATGGCTGCGCCTGCCGCTTCTCCCCCCTCTCCGGAACGTGCGGAAGTGCTGCCCGGTTCAGGCGAGGGGAGGTGGGGGGATGAGGCGCCTTTAGTCGTCCTCGTCGGTCCCACCGCCGTCGGCAAAACCGCCACCGCGCTTGAACTGGCCGAAGCGCTCTCCGCCGAAATCGTCTCAGCCGACTCGCGCTGCCTGTATCGCGGCCTGGACATCGGCACCGCCAAGCCCACCCCCGCTGAGCTGGACCGCGTGCCCCACCACCTCATCGACGTCACCACGCCGCACCAGCCGTGGAGCCTGAGCCAATACCAGGCCGCCGCCTATGCCGCCATCGACGCCATTCGCGCGCGCGGGCGCCTGCCTTTGCTGGTCGGCGGCACCGGCCAGTACGTCCGCGCCCTCACCGAAGGCTGGCAGGTGCCCCCCGGTACCCCGGACGGCGCCCAGCGGGCTGACCTGGAGCAGGTGTTGGCACGGGAAGGGCTGCCTGCCCTCGTGCAGCGCCTGCAGGCGCTCGACCCCGAGGCCGCCGCGCGCGTCGACTTGCGCAACCCGCGCCGCGTGATCCGCGCCCTGGAGGTCGTATTGACCACTGGCGCGTCCTTTGCCGCCCAGCGCCGCAAACAGCCGCCGCCCTGCCGGTCAATCATGCTCGGTCTCTCGCGGCCACGGCCCGAGTTGTACGCCCGCATCGACGCCCGGGTGGAGGCCATGTTGGCCGCCGGGCTCGTGGCTGAGGTGGAGCGCCTGGTGGCCCTTGGCTACGGATGGGAGCTGCCGGCCATGTCGGCGCTTGGCTACCGGCAGATCGGGGAATATTTGCGCGGCGAGTGTGACCTGGCCGAGGCCGTTCTGCGCATTAAGCGGGCCACGCGCCAGTTCGTCCGCCGCCAGGCCAACTGGTTCAAGCCCACCGACCCGCTTATCCGGTGGTTCCCCGCCGAGACCGGCGTCGCTGCCGACATGGCAGCGTATGTACGCCAGGCTTAGGGCGTCCCCAAGCATATTGCCTATTTGCTTTGTGACGGGCTTCGCATACAATGGGGCCAGTTCTGCCCGCACGCGTCTAGGCTCATACCTGGCCCGCCTTGGGTGCCAGCCCGGGGGGTGGCATGAACCCAACCAACCGTTTCCTTGAGGGAGGCAACTGATTATGGCTGCACAAGTTTGCTGCGTGGATCACGAACGCCCCGGTACCAAGGCCATTGGCGGCCGCTGGTTCTGTGACGACCACTACGCCCGGGCCACCCACAAGCGCCCGAGCTTCTGGCGCACCGGCCTGGTGGCGGTCATTGGCCTGCTCATCTTTGTGGCGGCGGTGGTGGCGCTCGACACCGCCCTCCAGCCCCAGCTCGGCGGCATTCCCCTGCTGCTGGCCGGCGTGCTGCTGGCCCTGGTGCCGGCCGTCCTCTGGCTGGCGTTTTTCTACCAGCAGGACCGGCTCGAGCCGGAGCCGGTAGGGCAAGTGGCCCGCATTTTTGTGGTGGGCCTGGCGCTGGCCGGCGCCATCGGCGTGCCGCTCACGGATCAACTGTTTCACGTCCAGGATTGGCTGTACGCCGGCCAACCCAT
>CAYUYN010000352.1:0-4637 GCA_964449185.1 uncultured Anaerolineales bacterium
GCTTCGGCGCCGGTGGCCAGGATGTTCTCGGCTTTGCGGCGGCCAAGCTGCGCGGCGATTGCGGGCTGCTCGAGGTTGTAAGTGCCGGCCGAGCCGCAGCACACCTCGCCCTCGGGGATGTCGAGCAGGGTGAGGTTGGGGATGGCGCGCAGCAGGCGGCGCGGGGCGCTGGTGATGCCCTGGGCGTGGGCCAGGTGGCAGGCGTCGTGGTAGGCCAGGCGCAAGGGCTGGGCCAGGGGCGGCACGGGTGCCAGGCCCAAGTCGGCCAGGAAGGCGCTGACGTCGCGCACGCGGCCGGCAAAGGCGCAGGCGGTCTCTTCTTCCGGCCGGCCGGCAAAGAGCAGGCCGTACTCGTGCATGCCCGAGCCGCAGCCGGCGGCGTTGGTGATAACCGCATCCACGTCATTAAAAGTTGCCGTAGACACGAAGTGAGCGCGGCGCGGCGTCTCATCCGCAAAGGCGCGCAGGTTGCGGCGAGCCAGCCCGCGGGCGAAGGCATCGTCGCCGTTGTGGGCCATGAGCGAGCCGCAGCAGCCCTGCCCGTCGGGGATGACGACCTCGACGCCATTGCGGGCCAGCACGCGCAGGGTGGCCTGGTTGATGGCGGGCGACAGCGCCTGCTGCACGCAGCCGGCCAGCAGCGCCACACGCGCGCGGCGCCGCCCGACGGCGGAAACCTGGCGCGGCAAGGGTTGGGCGGGCGGGAGCTGTGCCGGGAGCAGCCCCAGCATGGCGCTCATCTGGCTCGGCAGCCAGCGGCGGAAGGGTTGGGCCAGCCGGCCGGCCAAGGCGGCGGCGCGGAAGCGGCCGGGGAACGGCAGGGTCTCGCGTACCAACAGGCGAGCCACCTGATCCATGAAGCCGCGCTTCCGCCGCTTCTCGGCCAAGGCGCGGTAGGGCATGAGCAGCTCGCCATATTGCACGCCCGAGGGGCAAGCGGTCACGCAGCCGACGCAGCCCAGGCAGCGGTCGATGAAGGGCAGGGTCTGCTCCACCGGCAGCGTGCCCTCCAGCGCCGCCTTCATCAGGGTGATGCGCCCGCGCGGCGAGTCCATCTCCTCGCCCAACACACGGTAAGTGGGGCAGGACGGCAGGCAAAAGCCGCAGTGGACGCACTTTTCGATCTGCTCGGCCATCAAGTGGCCGGTGGGGCCGAGTTGATCAATGGGGATGGTATGCTGCATGGAGGGAGGTTACCACTGCAAGACCTTAACCTTCATGGCCTTAGCCATAAGCTGGTCATCACTGACCCTATTCGCGCGCATGGCACCGCCCCTCCCTACGAATTCCCCACGAGCTGGGTCAGCATGTACCGCCACACCGCTTCCAGGCCCAGACGGTGGAGCCAGCCTGTCAGGTAAGCCTCGTCGAGCGTGCCCTTCTGCGCGTATAGAATCGCCACGATGTCGCGGGTGTGTTTCTGCTGTTGGCTGAGGCTGAAGAAGCGAAGTTTGTACAGAATCAGGTCTTCTGGCGCGTGGACACTAACCCGCCCCAGCGGCGGTCCCAGGTCCACCCACCGCCGGCGCGCCAGGGCCGAAGCCCGGAGCTCATCACCCGAACGAAGGGGAAATAGCTCGGCCTTATGGCTCCAGCGAAGGTGGTAGCCGACCAGGGGAATATCCCCGCGGGTCTCAAGCAGCAGATCAAGCACCAGATCGGGTGGAATCAGGATCTGCCGCCGGGCTAGTTCGTCCGAGAAACGCTGGATCTGCTCAGTGGGTAGGTTGATGACCAAGTCCACGTCTTGCGTGGACCTGGCCTCGGCCCAGGCGGCGACCGCCAGCGCCCCACCGAGCGCGTAGTCAATTTGTGCGGTTTCGAGGGCGTCAATTACCAGCCGGGCAAAGGCCAGTATGTCGAGGGGCTGGTCTTCAGCCGCCGAGTTGGTAGTAACGATGCAGCACCTCCCGCTGGGCTGCCTGTGGCGTAAGCCCCGGCTGCTCGGCCATCAGGCGGCGCACGGCCATGCCTCGCAGTCCATCGGAAAGCTGCGCGGCCTGCCGCACGCGATCGGCAGGCGTTAGCCGACTCGCGATCTCGATCTGGCGAGCGTCCACATCCGAGACCGCAGCCTTGATCGAAGCGGCCAGTTCGAGCGACAGGTCTGGACGCCCCGCAACGTAATAGCCGCCGCGTCCGGCCCGCCGGCTAAACCTCAGATCATGGCCCGCTGCCGCCAGGACCCGTTTCAGCGTACGCATATCGCATCGAAACGTTGCCGCAGCCGCTTTTCCAAAGCAGCCTGGCCCCAGGATGGCCTCCGTTCGAGCCATCAGGCCGCTGCTCGACAAGTAACTCTCGTGCCAAACGAGCGCAAGCAAGTTGGCACGCCTGGCGGTGACCGTGTCGCGCGCGAGGTCGTCGTCAAAGAGAGCCAGGCGCAACTCATTTGGGAGCTCTCGGCTCCAATTAATGAGGTTAGCCATACCAGTACTATACCTAAATCAAACGGACATTGCAATATCTCTTTAGATTTGCTTGGTGGGGCATCGCTCAGCGGCGACCACCCGCCGCACGCAGCTGGGCCATTTGTCCAAGGTGGCCAACGAGCGAAACTAAACCGCACCGGCGCCAGATGCCGCAGCTCGTTTGGAGAGCCAGCGCAAGATTCCTTCCAGCAGCATAATGGCCAAGACAATCGCGAACAGCACCACCGCGCCGAAGATGATCAAGAAAAAGTAGGTCAGGAACGTGTACTCGCCGCCGGAGGTAAAACGCCACACGAATAGAGCGCCGTTGTTCCGCCGGGCATAGACGGTATTGAAATCCACCCACGCCTCGCGCTGGCACTCCGCCTTGCGTTCCACCGCCCCTAACAGGGGCGGCGGCGACACGCAGGCCTCGGGAAAAATCCGCAGAACAGCGGGCGCGGCCACGAACTCGACCGGCACCTGCGGGACGCTGGCCCAACAGTCAATTTCGCAAGCATGGGCCGAGGGATTGTGGTACAGCGTGCCGGAGGATGTTTCAACCCACACGGCCGAGCCATTAATTGCCTGGAGGCTAACAATTGCTTCGGGCGGCGCTGCCACGCGCGTCCAACTTTCAAACCAGCCGTTCAGCGAGAGAAAGGCAAACCCAAATCCTAGGGCACCGCCCACCACGAGCGCAAGCAAAAGGATACCGATACGCTTAACCACTTTCATGAGCATAGCAATGACGACGCCTCCACTTCGGCGGCATTGATCATTCGAAATCAGAGGCAGCCAGGGGTTATCACTCCAGCTTCCAGCATCTAGCCTCCGCCTCCCCCATTCGCCGCCACAAACTCCCGCGCCACATCCTCCCGCGCAAAGGTCAGCTCCAGCCGCGAGGCGTCGGCGTTCAGCTTGCCCGCCAGCCCGGCGACGTAGTCCGAGTCGTTGAGCAACTGCTGAGCCAGCAGCGGCGCCCGCAGCAGGGCCGGGCCGAGAAACGGCAGCAGGACCACGCGGGCGAGGACCTCGAAGATGAAGCCGGCGATCAGACCGACGAAAGCGCCGAGGATCAGCGAGTTGGCCTGGCCGGGCTGGCCCATCTCGTCCAGGCCCGCCAGGCTGGCCCCGAAGGCCACGACGACGAAGACAACGAGGCCGACCAGCAGGCCGCCCAAGACGAACGGCACACAGCCGGCCATGAACACTGTCTTGGTGGCGCGGGCGCAGCGCTGGCAGTGCGGCACAAGCAAGGTCAGCGCGACTTGCTCCTGCTTTTGTCCGCGCATAACCAGGCGGTGGACCACCAGCCGCGACTCGGGCGCGGCGCCGCAGCCTACACAGGGCTTAGGACACGCCAGCGGGCTGGGGTTGCGGGCGGGGAGCGGGAGGTGGAGGGTGGTGGACATTTGACGATGTGTGACGGTAGACCTCTACTCCCTATTTCTCACATGCCTGCACAATCTCCGTTACGGTTGGAATGGTGCTTCTCCAATAATCCCCGCCACAAGAATCACGTGCGCTGTCTTCCAGAGATACGATAATTCCTATGATAGGACTGTGTTGGCTTTGATACGAGACCTCACGAAGCACATCAAAGGTAGTGAGGAGATCACTACAACGAGTCCTGTCATCCTGCGCTCTGGCATTCAACAGATCCTGTCGCAGAAAAATAAGTAAGTCTGCAAGCGGCACGGTAGGCACCTCATTCAGTGCTCGAATTGCTGTATCTTCCAACCTCCGACCTCCGACATCCAACATCTTTCCAGCTACTAGCCTCCCGCGCTCGCCCACTTCCCCCCCGGGTCCATAGCCCCCCGCACGCGCACGCCAAACGACACGCCCGTCTGTTGTCCAATCAGCGACTGCCCGGCCGGCCCGACCACCACCAGCCCGGCGAGACTCTGCGCCACGAGCACGTTGTGCACAGCTTCGACCGGCGCCGGGGTCGCGACCCAGGCCACATTGCCGCCCGCGCTGTAGCGGCGGCGGGCGGGCAGCGCGGCCACGGCCGCCTCCAGCGCGGGAATACGGCGCAGGGTCAGGGGCACCTTCACCAGGTGCCACCCGTCCGGCACCCAGGCCAGCTCGCGCGCGGCGCGCCAGGGCTCGGCCTCTGCCGCCCCTTGGGTCAGGTCGCCGCCGCCGATGAGGCCGCGCACGCGTTCGGCCCGCGCCGCCAGCACGTGGCCCAGCCCGCCCAGCCGCACCCACAGCGCG
>CAYUYN010000353.1:0-4635 GCA_964449185.1 uncultured Anaerolineales bacterium
GCCTTGCCACAGCCCGCGCCGCCGACCGGGTGATTGTGCTGGACGCCGGCCGAATCGTCGAGGAAGGCGCGCCCGAGCAGCTCATCGAGCAAGGCGGGCGCTTTGCCGCCATGCTGGAGCTAGAAGCCGCCGGGTGAGATTGGCGCGGCGCGCCGCGCCGCGTGGGAGGCAAGCATGACTCGCTCTATTCTTTTCGTCTGTCCGCATGGCGCGGCCAAAAGCGTTCTGGCCGCGGCGTACTTCCAAGAGCGGGTCGACCAACTGGGTTGGCCCTACCAGGCCGTCAGCGCCGGCACCGAGCCTGACGCGGTGCTTAGCCCGGCCGTTGTGGCGCGTCTGCGCACTGAGGGCCTGCCTATTCCCGATCACCCGCCGCGGCTCGTTACGGACACTGATCTTCTCTCGGCCGTCCGCGTGGTTTTATTTGGCTGCGATCTGCGTGAGCGGGCGGGTCCGGACACGGCCGTACACGCCTGGGACGATGTGCCGGCGGTGAGTGACGATTTCGAGGCCGCGCGCAAGGCCATCCGGGTGCGCGTGGAGCAGTTGGTCAGCGACCTGGCGCAGTCAGCGGCCTGATCGGCGATACGAAGGAGCGGCACGTCGCATGAGCATGCTCAACGAGTACTACCTCCAGCCCAACGCGCCCGACGTGGTGCTGCCCGAGGCCGAAGCGCTGCGGTGTGTGCGGCGCTTTGTGCCGTCTGCCAGGGCTGTCACCGCCATCGATGAGTCTGGTGGAGAAGCCCGTACTTACGTGGTGGACGACACGCTGGTTCTCAAGGTTCAGCGGCCGCCGCAGGTGCGGGTCAGCACCAGCCTGGCCAAGGAGGTCTTCTACCTCAACCACCTGGCTGCCGCCGCGCCCACACTCCCCGTGCCGCGCGTCCTGGGCTACGAGCGCGAGACACACCTGTTGGAGTACAACCTGCAGACGTGCCTGCCGGGTGTCGCCATGGCCAAGGCCGCCCTGGATGCAGAATCCCGGCGTGAAGCCATCTTTACTGTGGGGCGCCTGCTGCGGCAGATCCATTCGCTGCCGCAGGATTCCTTGCGCGCCAGCGCCCACTTCCCAACCGACCGCACCGCCGCCGACCTGAAGGCCCGCCTTGGTCAATACTTCGGGCACTGAGGCGGCAGCTTGAGCAGGATGGACGCGCCTGGCCGTTGGCGGTGCCGTTCGAGGCCGTGCGGGCGCGCACCCTGGCGGCCGTGCCCGAGGCGGTGGCGCTGGTGGCGCTGCATTCCAACCCTGGCCCGCCGCATGTCTTTGTTGATGCCGCCAAGCGGGCGCTTTAGCGGCCTCATTGACTTTGCCGATGCCTACATCAGTCACCCCGCTCTCGACCTGTGGCGCTGGCGCTGGGCGGCGGAGCGCGGCGCCGCCTTTTCTGGCTACACGGCCGATGCGCCGGTGACCGCAGACTTCAGGCAGGTCTGGCAGGCGGTCTCGGTACTGGCTGGGGCTTTGCTGGTGGTATGCGTGCCCGACCGTGAGGCTGAAGCGCTGGCGGACCTGCGGCAGTCCCTGGAGTGTCTATGACCTCCACGAGCGTGCCGCACCCCTCCCAACTGAAGCTGTTTGTCCGTTTTCTGCGGCTGGGGCTGCTGGCCTGGGGTGGTCCGGTGGCGCAGATTGCCATGCTCCGCCAGGAGTTAGTGGAAGACGAACATTGGGTCACACCCGAACGCTTCAACCGGGTGCTGGCCGTCTACCAGGTGCTGCCTGGTCCCGAGGCCACCGAGCTGTGTGTGTACTTCGGGATGTTGGCAGGCGGGCGGCTGGGCGGGCTGTTGGCCGGCCTGGCCTTCATGCTGCCGGGCTTCCTATTGATGTTTGCGCTGTCGTGGGTCTACGTGAACTTGGGCATTACCTCGCCCGTGTTCGCGGCGGTGTTTCGTGGGTGCCAGCCGGCCGTGGCCGCGCTCATCGTGCGCGCCGTGCATCGCATCGGCGGCCATGCCCTGCAAAGCGACCGTTGGCTGTGGGCCATCGCGCTCGGCGCGGCGGCGGCCCAACTGCTCAACGTAAACTTTCTGCTGACTCTGGTCGTGGCCGGCGCAGTCTACGCGCTGGCCAAACGGCCGCGCACCTGGGCGGCGGCTGCCGTGGGTGGCGCCGCTTGCCTGGGTCTCGTCTTGGTGGCGTTGAACCCGGCCCTGTTGGGGAGCACGGCGGCAACAACCATGGCCAGCCAGGCGGCGAGCAGCGCGCCGGCGCCCCTGGCGTTGTTCTTCTCTGGACTGCGCGCGGGGCTGCTGACCTTTGGCGGCGCGTATACCGCCATCCCCTTCATCCGCCACGATGCCGTGGACGTGGGCGGCTGGATGACCAACCCGCAGTTCCTGGACGGCCTGGCTCTATCAGGTATCCTGCCCGCGCCGCTCATCATTTTTTCAACGTTTGTGGGCTATCTGGGGGGTGGGGCGCTTGGGGCGGTCGTGATGACCATCGGCGTGTTTCTGCCGGCCTTTGCCATGACGTTGATCGGGCATGAGCAGATGGAGCGGCTGGTGGAAAACCAGGCCACGCATGCCTTTCTGGATGGGGTCACGGCGGGCGTGGTGGGGCTGATCGGCGCCACGGCCCTGGGCATCCTCAACGACACCGTCACAGGCCTGACGGCCTGGGTGATCTTTGCGCTGGCCCTGCTGGCGCTTTTCCAGTGGAAGGCGCGGTGGGCGGTGGCCGTGGTGGTGGTGGGCGCGGGCGCGCTCGGCTGGCTCTTGTATCGCTGAGCGCTTACGATGGACCTAATCCCCCGGCCCCCTTCCCTCGCAGGGAAGGGGGCGCCTCTTCTACGAAAAGTGAGTTTACGACCGGCGCGAAAACCATAGGCGCGGGCCAGGATTGCGTGAGACAGGCGACAGCGTGTCGCGCCGTCTCGACGCATCCATCCGCTTCTGCGTGACGGTCTACTAGCAGTTTGTCGGAGAGCACCGCTCGGTTGAGCGTATACTAACGGCATGCCACGCAAATTCAAGACCGCCAACTACACCGAAACGCTGAAGTTGTCGATCACGCTGGGCGAAGCATTGCCGGCGAGCCACCTGGCGCGCTTCGTAGTGGAGGTGATCGCCCAACTGGACCTGCGCGCGGTGTATGCCCGCCACGCCCCGGAACGACTACGGCGAAGCCGCACCCACCTTGGACGCCATTCCGCCCGATATGACGTTTCATCCAATGCTTTCACACCGTTCAGCCGCCTGCCGGAGCAGCACATGGTCGAGATCTTTCGGGTGGTGGACGGCCAGATTGCGGTGGCCGTGATACTCCCGGCGTAAGCGGCGCTCAAGGTCAGAGAGGCGATCAATGCCCGATCCAAACACAAACCGGTGGGCGCGCTACGACCTGTGGGACGAGCGGCAGCTCAGCCATGATCGTTTTGCGGTGGATGATCCGGAGAACGGGTTCTGCGCCAGCGCCAGCCCGCGCGATCCAAAGCCGTCGTTGACGATCGAGAAGGGCCGCATCGTCATGCTGGACGGCGTGCCTGAGGCTGAGTTCGACATGATCGATGAGTTCATCGCCCGCCACTATTTCGATTTGTCGATGGCGGAGGCGGCCATGGCCCTGGACAGCCGCGCGTTCGCGCGCATGCTGGTGGACGTGGATGTGCCGCGGGAACGGCTGGTGAAACTGTCCGCGGGCATGACGCCGGCCAAGCTGGCCGAAGTGATGGGGCACCTGACCACCCTGGAGCTGGCTTTTGCCAACAGCAAGCTGCGCTGCCGCCGGCAGCCCAGCAACCAGGCGCACGTCACCAATGCCAAGGATGATCCGGTGCAGATGGCGGCCGACGCGGCCACCGCCGCCCTGTACGGGTTTGATGAAATCGAGACGACGGTGCGCGTGGCGCGCAACGGCCGGACCAACGCCATCGCCTGCGCCGTTGGGGCGGCGGTCGCGCGCGATGGCGTGCTCATTCAGTGCTCGCTGGAAGAGGCCGAAGAGCTGCGCATCGCGCTGGAGGGCTTCACCTCCTACACTGAAACCATGTCGGTGTATGGCACGGAGGCCACCTTTCTAGACGGGGACGATACGCCCTGGTCCAAGGCCTTCCTGACGGCCGTGTACGCCTCGCGCGGGTTGAAGGCGCGCTGTACCTCCGGGTCCAGCTCGGAACTGCTGATGGGCTTCCACGAGGGCAAGTCCATGCTGTACCTGGAGGCGCGCTGTGTGTGCCTGCAGCGGGCCATGGGCGTGCAGGGCACGCAGAACGGCGGCATCGACGGCGCGCCGCTGACCTCGTCGGTGGCACGCGGCGGCTGGGAACTGCTGGCCGAGAACGTGCTGGCGGCCTTGTGCGACCTCGAATGCGCGTCGGGCAACGACACCCGGCACTCGGAGTCGGAGATCCGGGTGGGCGCCAAGATCATGCCTTTCCTCATGGCGGGCACGGACTTTATCTGCTCCGGTTTTGGCTCGATTGCGAAGTACGACAACTCTTTCAACGCTTCGCTCTTCAACGCCGAGGAGCTGGAAGACTTTCTGGCGCTCCAGCGCGAGTTTCAGGTGGAGGGCGGGCTACAGCACGTGCCCGAAGACCAACTGCTGGCCGCGCGCGCCCGGGCCATTGCCGCCATCTGCGCGGTGCTGGAGACGCTGGGCCTGGGCCGCTTGAGCGAGGCGCA
>CAYUYN010000354.1:0-4621 GCA_964449185.1 uncultured Anaerolineales bacterium
GCGGCCAATCAGGTTTTCAGCAAGTTGCGCAGGACGGTCTGCAGGATGCCGCCGTTGCGGTAGTAATCAACTTCGACCGGGGTATCCAGGCGGGTGACCGCCTGGAACTCCCGGCCGCTGCCGTCGGGCGCGGTCACGCGCACGGTCAGCAGCTCGCGCGGGGTCAGGCCATCCTGGATGCCGAGGATGTCAAACACTTCGTGCCCGGTCAGGCCCAGGCTCTCGGCGTTCTCGCCCGGCTGGTACACCAGCGGCAGCACGCCCATGCCCACCAGGTTGCTGCGGTGGATGCGCTCGAACGACTCGGCGATGACGGCCTTCACGCCCAGCAGCAGGGTGCCCTTGGCCGCCCAGTCGCGGCTGGAGCCGGTGCCGTATTCCTTGCCGGCCAGGATGATCAACGAGGTATCTTCCTGGCGGTAGCGCACGGCCGCATCGAAGATGCTCAGCTTGGCGCCGTCGGGCAGGTGCAGCGTGTTGCCGCCCTCCTCCCCGCCCAGGAGCAGGTTCTTGAGGCGGATGTTGGCAAAGGTGCCGCGCAGCATCACCTCGTGGTTGCCGCGGCGCGTGCCGTACTGGTTGAAGTCGCGCGGCTTGACGCCCTGCTCCATCAGGTAGCGGCCGGCCGGGCTGTCCTTGGCGATGTTGCCCGCGGGCGAGATGTGGTCGGTGGTGATGCTGTCGCCAAACATGCCCAGCACGCGCGCGTTGCGGATTTCCGTGAGCGAGTCAGGCGCGGTCGTCAGGCCGCGGAAGTACGGCGGCCGGCGAATGTAGGTGCTGTCCGGGTCCCACTCGTAAATCTCGCCGCCGCCCACCGGGATGGCGTTCCACATCTCGTTTTCCAGGAAGACGTTCTCGTAGCTCTTGGCAAACATCTCCGGGTCAATCGAGTTGGCAATGGCGTCGCCGACTTCGGCCTGCGACGGCCAAATGTCGCGGAGAAAAACGGCTGCGCCGTTTTTTCCGTAACCCAGCGGCTCGGTCGACAGGTCGATGTCGGTCGTGCCGGCCAGGGCATAGGCCACCACCAGCGGCGGCGAGGCCAGGAAGTTGGCCTTTACCAGCGGGTGCACGCGGCCCTCGAAGTTGCGGTTGCCCGAGATCACCGCCGACGACACCAAGTCGCCGGCGCGCACGGCCTGCGCCACCGCCTCGGGCAGCGGGCCGCTATTTCCGATACAAGTGGTACAGCCATAGCCCACGATGTTGAACCCCAACTGCTCCAGGTACGGCAGGGTGCCCGACTTGGTCAGGTAGTCGCGCACGACCTTCGAGCCGGGGGCCATGCTGGTCTTGACGTAGGGCTTCACCCGCAGCCCGGCCTCCACGGCCTTCTTGGCCAGCAAGCCGGCGCCCAACATCACCGATGGGTTGCTGGTGTTGGTGCAGGAGGTGATGGCGGCAATGACCACCACGCCGTGGCGCAGGGTCAGCGTGTGGCCGTGATCGTCAAAGGGCACCGAGCGCTTGAGGCGCTCGTCGTCCAGGCCATAGCCGCGCTCGGTCACGGGCGCCGCCAGCGACTGGCGGAAGACCTGCTTCAGGTCGCGCAGGGCCACGCGGTCCTGCGGGCGCTTAGGCCCGGCCAGGCTGGGCTCCACATCGTCCAGGTTCAGCTCCAGCGTGTCGGTGAACTCCGGTTCGGGCATTTCGTCGGTGCGGAACAGGCCCTGCGCCCTGGCATAGACCGCCAGCAGGTCAGCCGCCTGGCCGCGGCCGGTGCGGCGCAGAAAGCGCAGGGTCTCTGCGTCGGTCGGGAAGAAGCCCATGGTGGCGCCATACTCGGGCGCCATGTTGGCGATGGTGGCGCGGTCGGGCAGCGACATGCTCGACAGGCCCGGCCCGTAGAACTCCACGAACTTATCGACCACGCCCTTCTGGCGCAGCATCTGCACCACGGTCAGGGTCAGGTCGGTGGCGGTCACGCCGTCGCGCAGCGCGCCGGCCAGCCGGAAGCCGATCACCTGCGGGGTGAGCATGTACAGCGGCTGGCCCAGCATCACCGCCTCGGCCTCGATGCCGCCCACGCCCCAGCCCAGCACGCCCAGGCCGTTGATCATCGTCGTATGCGAATCGGTGCCCACCAGGGTGTCGGGCAGGGCCAGCAGGTTGTTCTCGGCGTCGAACTTGGTCAGCACGCCGCGCGCCAGGTACTCCAAATTCACCTGGTGCACGATGCCGGTGGCCGGCGGGACGATGCGCAGGTTGTTGAACGACTGCGCCCCCCAGCGCAGGAACTCGTAGCGCTCGCGGTTGCGCTCGAACTCCACCTCGGCGTTGCGCCCCAGCGCCAGCTCGGAGCCAAAGAAGTCCACCTGCACCGAGTGGTCGATGACCAGATCCACCAGCACGAGCGGGTTGATTTGTTTGGCGTCGCCGCCCAGGCGCTTGACGGCATCGCGCATGGCCGCCAGGTCCACAATGCAGGGCACGCCGGTGAAGTCCTGCATCACCACGCGCGCCGGGAGGAAGGGCAGCTCGCTGGGGGTGGTGCTCTTGGGGTCCCAGCGCGCCAGCCGCTTGACATCATCTTCGCTGACCAGGTAGCCGTCCACGTTGCGCAGCAGCGCTTCGAGCAGGATCTTGATGGAGAACGGCAGGCGCTCCAGGTTGTCGGCCAGGCCCAGCGTGGCCAGGTGGTCCAGACGATACAGGTGGTGCTTGTCGTCGAGCGGGGCCCGCGCGCCCAGCGAATTCAATACGCGTTTCGCAGTCATTGAGCTTCCTTTCCGGCGCGGGCGGCCTCACCACGGGGCCTCCGACCGGCAGATTGAGTTCAAGCGGTCTTTCGTTTGCTTCCCTGATTATAGCCAGGTTAGAGGGGAGGATCAATGGCGGGTGGCGAGGGGGGGAATCGGGTATGGCGAGGGGAGAGGCTGGAAGCTGGAGGTTGGAAGCTGGAGGTCAGAGGTCAGAAATCAGAGATTGGAGATTGGAATTCGGATTATAATGCCGCGCCTGGGGGTCGCTGTAAAGCGAGGATGACTTCAATCGAGGCGGGGTCTCAAGCAGAAGAGGGTTAGCGCGGCTACAAGCCGCTCCCACGTTTCAGGAGAAGGTTTTAGATTCATCCTTCATCCTTCCCATGCTCCTCCTCCAAGCTCTCGTCTTCGTCCTCGGCGCGCTCCTCGTCGGCACCGCCTTGCTCTCCGCGGTGAAGACCTTTGTGCTGCCACGCAGCGCGCCGGACCCGATCACGCGCGTGGTGTTCCGATCGCTGCGGCGGCTGTTCGATTGGGGCATGCGCGGGCTGCGCACCTATCACCAGCGCGATGCGGTCATGGCGTTTTACGCGCCCATGGCGCTGCTGGCGCTGCTGCCCACCTGGCTAGCGATGATCATGACCGGCTACGCGGCCATGTACTGGTCCCTGGGCGACGGCACCTGGTACGAGTCCTTCGTCATCAGCGGCTCGTCACTGCTGACCCTGGGCTTTGCCGGCGCCGAGGGCTGGGCCAACGTGCTGTTGATCTTCTCGGAGGCCACCATCGGCTTGATCATGGTGGCCATCTTGATCGCCTACCTGCCCACCATCTACGCGGCCTTCGCGCGGCGCGAGGCGGCCGTGTCCATGCTGGAGGTGCGCGCCGGCTCGCCGCCCTCGGCGGTGGAGATGATCCTGCGCTACAACCGCCTGCACGGGCTGGAGGGGCTGGGGGAGGCGTGGAGCACCTGGGAAGTGTGGTTTACCGAGCTGGAAGAGAGCCACACCTCGCTGGCGGCGCTGGTCTTCTTCCGCTCCCCCAAGCCCGACCAGTCGTGGATCACCGCAGCCGGCGCCGTGCTGGACGCCGCGGCGCTGACCAACGCCTTGGTGGACACGCCCCACAGCCTCAACGCCGACCTGACCATCCGCGCCGGGTATCTGGCCCTGCGCAGCATCGCCGATTTCTTTCGCCTCCAGTACGACGTAGACCCCAAACCCGGCGACCCTATCAGCGTCAGCCGCGCCGAGTTCGACGCCGCCGTGGCGCAGCTCCGCGCGCAGGACGTGCCGCTGAAGGCCGACCTGGACCAGGCCTGGCACGACTTCGCCGGCTGGCGCGTCAACTACGACCGGGTGCTGGTCACCCTGGCCCACATCATCATGGCCCCGCCCGCGCCGTGGTCGTCGGACCGGACCCTGCCGTTGTAAGCGGCCACAAAAGGCCGGCCTGGCCTTCTCTTGCTCCCTCACCTCCGGGGTCGGTCCTCACGTTCAACCCGGCCCGTCTGTCCGCTTCGCGTTCAGACGCAGGTCTTCCTCCCGCTCCGCTGTGCTCCGGGGAGGGAGAGGGGGCAGGCCGCCTGCATGCCCGAAGCCCACGCTATGCGTGAGAAGGCCCTGTGGATCAAGCGCCGCATACGCCGCCAGCGGAGGGAGCTATAATCCGCGCGCATGAACTCCGACCAGCTCCGCCTCTTCCTCGTCATCGCGCGGCACCGCTCGCTCAGCCGCAGCGCGGTGGAGCTTGAGCTGGGCCAGGCTACGGTCTCCGAGCGGCTGCGCGCGCTGGAGGCCGAGGTGGGCACGCCGCTGTTCGAGCGGCAGGGGCGCGGCGTGACCCTGACGCCCGCGGGCGAGGCCTTCCGGCCGTATGCCGAGCGCGGGCTGGAGGTGCTGCGCCAGGCGCGCGAG
>CAYUYN010000355.1:0-4600 GCA_964449185.1 uncultured Anaerolineales bacterium
ACGGAATACGCACTTCGCCTTCTGCCGACTGCTTGTCATGACCCTCGACGAATTGACGAACGCCATGCACGCCTTTGTGCGCGCTAAGGGTTGGTACGAGCCCAACAGCCCGCGGCCGCAAACCCCGCGCAACCTGGCGGCCTCCCTGGCCATCGAGGCCGCCGAGGTGCTGGAGCACTACCAGTGGGGCGAGCAGGCCGCCACGCCTGAATTGGCGGGCGAGCTGGCCGACGTGGCGTTGTACCTGCTGCAACTGGCCAGCCTCACCGGCGTGGACCTGGAACAGGCCATTTTGGACAAGCTGCGCGTCAACTTCGGGCGCCAATGGGACCAGCCGGCCGGCCCCGGAGCGGGCAAGGGTGCATGAAGATCCTGGCCATCAGCGATGAAGTCGTCGAGTTTATCTACAGTCCGCGCCTAAAGGACCAATATGCGGAGGTCGACCTCGTGCTGGGCTGCGGGGACCTGCCCTTTTACTACCTGGAGTTCATTGTCACCGTGCTCAACGTGCCGCTCTACTACGTCCCCGGCAACCACGACCGCCTCGCGCAGTACCACAGCGACGGCCGCATCGTCCACCGGGCCGAGGGCTGCGAGCCTTTGGACGTGCGCACGGCCTGCTTCCCCAGCCGAACCTACCCGGCCCGGAACCCCGCGCCGGCCGGCCAAGACCAGCCCGGGCTGATCCTGGCTGGGCTGGGCGGCAGCATGCGCTACAACCAGGATGAGGGCCACCAATACCATGAGGCCCAGATGCTGGCGCGCAGCCTGTCGCTGGCGCCCCAGCTCATGGCCAACCGGCTGCGCCACGGCCGCGCTCTGGACATCCTGGTCACCCACGCCCCCCCGCGCGGCATCCACGATGCCCCCGACCTGGCGCATACCGGCTTTGAGGTCTTCCGCACCTTTATGGACGCCTTCCGGCCGCGCCTGCTGCTCCACGGCCACTCGCACGTCTACCGCAACGACGCCATTACCTCCACCCGCTACAAAGACACCCAGGTGCTCAACGTGTATCCCTACCGTGTCATCGAATGGCCGCCGGAGCCCCATGTTTGACGGCGCCCGCGCTTTCGCCGACTTCAATGCCGCCCGCACCAAGGCCGTCTTTCACGAGCTGTTGGCGCTGCTGACGGGGCGGCCCAACAAGCTGCTGGCCTACGATGAGGTGCGCGAGAAGCTGCGCCTGGGCGGGCCCATCTATCGCGGCGTGCAGACCATCCCCCTGCGCCAGGTGGTCGGCAGCGTCAATCGCTATAAGGACTTCGACCGCGCCTTCCTGCCGCTCCAGGCGCACACCGCCGACCGCTGGCGGCGCGTCTCGCGCGCCTGGTACGAAGATGTCAGCCTGCCGCCGGTGCTGCTCTACAAGGTCGGCGATGTCTATTTCGTGGTGGACGGCAACCACCGCGTGTCGGTGGCGCGCGACCAGGGCCAGGAATACATCGACGCCGAGGTGCGCGAGTGCCAGGTGAAGGTGCCGGTCACGGCCGAACTCCAGCCCGACGACCTGGTAGTGCTGGGCGCCCAGGTGGAGTTTCTCGAGCGCACCAACCTCGACCAACTGCGGCCGAAGGCCAATATCATGATCACCATCCTGGGCGGCCACGAGCGCCTGCTCGAGCACATCGCCGTCCATCGCTACTTCATGGGGCTGGACTTCAAGCGCGACGTGTCCGAGCCGGAGGCCGTGCAGCACTGGTATGATACCGTTTACCTGCCCGTGGTCGGCGTCATTCAGGCGAGCGGCCTCCTGCGCGCCTTTGCCGGCCGCACCGAGGGCGACTTCTACCTGTGGGTGATGGACCATCGCCACTATCTCGTCTCGCAGGGCAAGGCCGACCTGGTGGAGCCCGGCACGGCCGCCGAGGAGTTCGTCGAGCAGTACCTCAACCGGCAGCTTAGCCCGGGCAGCGGCTTGCCCCGCAACGAGTGATGCGTGGTGGCCTGGCCGTTCACGATTGCTGAGCTCACCGCCGGGCTGCGGCGCTATTTCGCCCAGCCGGCGCTGCGCGTGAAGGCGCTGAGTGCCAGCGACAACCCGCACGCCAGCCGCGCCCGTGAGGCGCACGGGCTGACGGTCACTTACGAGGTCGACGGCAGCGCGTCTTCCATTGAGTGCGTGGTCAAGGAGCCGCGCGCCGCGGGGCGGGCGGGCCTGGCCCACCCCGGCGTGCGCGAGGCCGGCCTGTACCGCGCGCTGGCCGGGCAGCTCCCCATGGCCACGCCCGCGCTCATTGCGGCCGACTCGGCCGGGAGCTGGCTGGTGCTGGAAGCGGTGGAGGCCGAGCCCGCCGCGGGCGCCTGGGGACCCGAAGATTTCGAGCAGGCCGTGACCCTGCTGGTCAGCCTGCACGAGCGCTTTTGGGGACTGGCCGAAGACCTCTCGGCCTACCCCTGGCTGGCGCGCCCGCTCACCCTGGACTATGAAATCCACGTTTATGCCGCCGCGCAGGCTTTGGGCAAGATTGTGCGCGACGAGCAGCCGCCCGCCATCGCGCAGTCGGCGCCGGTGCTGAGCACGCTGGGCCAGATTATCTCGCAGGCCGACCAGGTGGTGCAGCCGCTGCGCGCGCTGCCGTTTACCCTGCTGCACGGCGACTTCTGGCAGCGCAACCTGCTGCGCGACGAGGACGGCGACCCGATTGTGCTGGACTGGCAGCGCGCCGCCATTGGCCCGGGCCTGTTGGACCTGTTGGTGCTGTCAACCAACCACCGCTGGGAGCAAGGCGGCCTGCCCCTGCCCGAGGCGGCCCTGGCCGCGCACTATCGCGCCGAGCTGCGGCGCTGCCTGCGCGTGGAGTGGTCCGACACCGAATGGGACGAGCTGTGGGACCACGCGCTGCTGTGGCGCTTCCTGCAGGAGACACTCAGTTGGGCTGCCGGCGCCGCGCCCGACGAGTTCGCCGCCCGCGCCGAGCGCTTTGACGAGGTGTGGCTGCAGCCGGTCCTCGCCGCTGCCGAACGCCGGCTTGAAAAAGTAATTGGTAACGAGAGATTTGAGATTTGAGATTGATCAATCTGCAATCTCCAGTCACCCAGCACTCGCCTTACGAAAGACTCCTTATGCCTCTCATCGTCGACGCTCACCAAGACCTGGCCTACAACGCCGTGACCTTTGGCCGTGATTACGCCCGCTCGGCGGCCGAGACGCGCCAGGCCGAGGCTGGAGGCGACGCTCCGCAGCGCAACGGCAATACCATGCTGGGCCTGCCCGACTATCTGCGCGGGCAGGTGGCCGTGATCTTCAGCACCCTGTTTGCCTCGCCCGCCGCGCACCAGACCCTGCCCTGGGAGACGCGCGGCTACGCCGGCGCCGAGGAAGCTCACCGCCTGTACAACGAACAACTCGACTACTACCACCGCCTGACCGACGAGCACGAGCAGTTCGTCCGCATTGGCACGCGCGGCGACCTGGAGCGCGTGCTGGCCACGTGGGACGGTCCCGATGAGCAAGCGCGGCGGGTGGGCCTGGTGCCGCTCATGGAGGGCGCCGACGGCATCCGCGAGCCCGAGGAAGCGGCCTGGTGGCAGGAGCGCGGCGTGCGCCTGGTGGGCCTGGCTTGGTCGGGCACGCGCTATGCCGGAGGCACCGGCGCGCCTGGCCCGCTGACGCCCGAGGGCCGGCGCCTCGTCAGCGTGCTGTCTGACCTGGGCCTCATCCTCGACCTGGCGCACTCCTCCGACGAATCCTTCCTCGAAGCGCTCGACCGCTTCGAAGGCACGGTCGTGTGTACGCACGCCAACGTCCGCGCGCTGCTCAAGGACTTCGCGCGGCCCGAGCGCATGCTCTCCGACGACATGATCCGCCGCCTGGCCGAGGCGGGTGGGGTAATCGGCGTGGTGCCGTACAACCGCTTCCTCAAGTCGGGCTGGCAGCCCAGTGACGGCAAGGCCGCCGTCACGCTCGAAGAGGTCGCGGCCAACATCGACTACATCTGCCAACTGACGGGCAGCGCCGCGCACGTGGGCGTGGGCTCGGACTTTGACGGCGGCTTTGGCCTGGAGCACACCCCGGCCGAGCTGGACACCGTGGCCGACTTGCAGAAGCTGGGCCCGGTGCTGCTGGCGCGCGGCTACAGCGCGGCTGACGTGGACGCCATCCTGGGCCAGAACTGGCTGGGCGTGCTGCGCCGGGGGCTGCCCACATGACCGCCGCCGATAAGCCCACCCCTGCCCCTTCCGCTCCCCCACCGGCCCCGCCCGACCTCGGCAGCAGCCGGTTGGCGCGTTTTGCCGTGGCCCTGATCGTCGCGGGCTTCTTCGTCTTCGTCCTGGGCCTCTTCCCCGACCTCATCCGCCTGGGGATCACGCCCGGCATCGGCCTGCTCCAGATTGGGCTGTTTTTGTTTGGCCTCAGCGTCATGACCCTGGGCGCCTACATCTACGCCTACGCCACGCGCCACCGCGCCATGCCGCGCCGCCTGCGTGAAGACATCGGCGTGCGCCTGATGGCCACCGGCTTGGTCATTGCCCTGGCCACCGGCTTTGCCGACGTGCTCGGCATCGGCAGCCACTTTGGGGCCGACCGCCCCTTGCTCGGCCCGCTCCAGGCCATCGGCATCGCCTTCAGCGTGTGCGTCATCGGCCTGGGCATCAT
>CAYUYN010000356.1:0-2682 GCA_964449185.1 uncultured Anaerolineales bacterium
CGGGGCCGGGTCGCCGCGCGTGAACGCCAGCGCGAACAGGCCCAGGGCCACCAGCGCCAGGGCCAGCGCGCCGCGCGCGCCGGGCGCCCAGGCACGCCGCACTGTGAGCCATACCAGCGCCAGCGCCAGCACGCTCCCGGCCAGGCCAATGAGCTGGGTGGGAAAGCGCGGCAGGGTGAGGCCGTACAGGTCGGGCGCGTGGGTGGTTGGCCAGAAACCGGGCGGCGCCTCAAAGCCATAGGCGCAGCCGGCGGCCAGGCAGCCGCCCCAGCCCAGCAGGCCCAGCAGGGCCATGGGCAAGGCGGCGGCATCCAGCACCTCGCCCAAAGGCTCGTGCCGGCGGCGGGCAACCCAGAACGCGCCCAGCAGCCCGCCGGCCACCGCCCCCGGCCACGACAGCCCGCCCTGCCAGAACTGGAAAATCTCTTCCAGGTGCGGCAGGTAGTAATCGCCGTGCACGACGATGTAGAGCAGCCGCGCGCCCGTGAAGGCGCCCACCGTGGCGGCCAGCCCAGCATCCAGCCGGCGCGCGCCGCGGCCCACGGGCGCCGTGAAATACAGCCAGGCCAGCGCCGCCGCGATGCCGGCATCGATCAGGACGGTGTAGGTGGGGAAGGTGAACGGCCCGACTTGGCCCAGCGTGGGGAACACGCTGGAATCATAGCAGAGAAAGGAGTAATGTGTATACTCAGCCCTCCTGTGAAACACTCCCTGTCTTCGATTCTCGAAACGGCGATTGAAGCCGCCATCGCCGCCGGCGACGTCCTGCGCGACAAGTGGCCGCAGGCGCGCGTGGTGACCTACAAGGGCCGGCGCGATATTGTGACCGATGCCGACTTGGCCGCGCAGGCGGTGATCAGCGCGCTCATCGGTGAGCGTTTTCCCGACCACGCCGTGCTGGCCGAAGAAGGCCGCCACGACGCCGACCTGCGCGGGCCGCGGCCGCTGTGGATCGTGGACCCGCTCGACGGCACCACGAACTATGCTCGGCGCTATCCGGGTTTTTCCGTGGCCATTGGCGTGGCCCAGGCCGGGCAGATGCTGGTGGGCGTTACCCACGACCCGCTGCGGCACGAGACCTTTTACGCCGAGCGCGGGCAGGGGGCGTTTGTGCAGCCAGTGGGTTTAGCCCCGCGGCCCCTGCGCGTCAGCGCCACCACCGAGCTGGACCAGGCCGTGGTCGGCCTGGATTGGGCGCGCGATCCCGAGGTCCGCGCCCGGGTGATGCAAGCGCTGGGGCGGGTGGGCGTCGCCGGCCGCACGGTGCGCGCCCTGGGCAGCGCCGCGCTCGGCCTGGCCTATGTCGCGGCCGGCTGGCAGGACGCCTACTTCCACCTCTCCGTGCAGCCGTGGGACGTCGCCGCCGGCTGGCTGTTGATCACCGAGGCCGGCGGTCAGGTGACACAGCCGGGCGGCGGCGCCTGGGACCTCGGCGCCGCCGGCCTGGCGGCCAGCAACGGCGCCCTGCACGCGGCCTTTATCGAAGCCCTGGGCCTTGGCCCGGACTGACACCTGGAAAGCGAGCCCTCCCCCCGCATGCCTCGTCGAAGCCGCGCCAGCCGTACCACCTCCGTCACCACCGGTATCGGCTTGCTGATCCTGGTTGCGCTCATCTACGCCTTCAATGCCTGGCAGAGCAGCGGCCAGGCCACCCCCGCGCCGTCCACGCGCGTGCCCGTCACGCGCACCTCGCGGCCGCCCGCCACCGAGGCGGCCGTTGCGGGCGATTGGTACCAGCTTTACTTCACCACGCCCAACGAGACCGCCAGCCTGCCCAACCCCAGCGGCGGCCTCCCCGACCGCGTGATCGAAACGCTCAACGCCGCGCGGCGGACCATCGACGTCGCGGTGTACGAGTTCAACTGGATGCCCCTGGCCGCAGCCCTGCTCGCCGCCGACGCGCGCGGCGTGGCGGTGCGCCTGGTGACCGACACCGACTCCCTGACCGAAGCGCCGGTGCAGGCGCTGGCAGCGGCCGGCCTCCCCGTCGTCGCCGACGAGCGCGATGCCATCATGCACGACAAGTTTGTGGTGCTGGACGGGGCCGCGGTGTGGACCGGCTCGATGAACTTCACGCGCAACGACGCCTACCGCAACAACAACAACTTCATCCACATCCGCTCCACGCGCCTCGCGCAAAACTACACGGCCGAATTTGAAGAGATGTTTACCGGCCACGGCTTTGGCCCCACCTCGCCGGCCGACACGCCCAACCCGCTGGTGACCATCGATGGCACGCGCATCGAGAACTACTTTGCGCCGGAGGATGAGGTGGCCGGCAAGATCCTGCCGGTGCTGGCGGGGGCGCAGAGCAGCATCTTCTTCATGGTTTTCTCCTTCACGCGGCAGGACTTTTCTAATGCCCTGCTGGAGCGCGCCGCCGACGGGGTGAACGTGCGCGGTGTGTTCGAGACGCGCCAGATCGCGGCCGGCGCCAACCAGGCCTGGGAACTGCTCACCATCGGCGGGCTGGCCTCCAACGTGCGCCAGGACGGCAACCCCTATAACTTGCACCACAAGGTCTTCATCGTGGATGAGGCCATTGTCGTCACCGGCTCCTTCAATTTCTCGGGCAATGCCGACGAGCGCAACGACGAGAACGTGGTGATCATCCACAACCCCGCGATCGCCGCCGCTTACCTGGCCGAGTGGGAGCGCGTGTGGGAGCAGGCCGGGCAGTAG
>CAYUYN010000356.1:2782-4592 GCA_964449185.1 uncultured Anaerolineales bacterium
CCAACCGCCGGCCCAGCGAGCCGGCCGTGCCCCTGACCGTCTGGCTGGCGCGGCTGCTGATCGCCAGCGGCTTTATGACCGTCGTGCTGGCCGCGGTGGTGCTCATGCTGCTGGCCGGCTACGCCTTGTCCTATCGCGGCGTGGTCTACCCCGGCGTGAGCGCCTGGGGCCAGGACCTGTCGGGCATGACCCCGTCGGCGGCGGCGGCCGCGCTGTCGGCGGCCTTCAACTACCCCTCAACCCCCGCCTTCATCCTGCGCGATAACGGCGGGCCGGCCCCGCGCACCTGGTCGGCCACCCCGGCGCAGCTGGGCGTCACCTTCGACCTGCCGGCCAGCGTCAACGCCGCCTACGAGGTGGGCCGCACCGGCAACGTGCTGGTGGATGCGGCGCAGGTGTTCCGCTCCTGGTATGGGGGCGTGCAGGTCTCGCCGGTGGTAAAGTACGACGACCAACAGACCCTGGTCTTTCTCAACAATGTGGCTCGGGAGGTCTTCCTGCCGGTGGCCGAGGCCACCCTCAGCGCCAACGGCACCACCGTGACCACCACGCCCGGGCAGATCGGCCGCCAGTTAGACGTGCTGGCCACCGCCGCGCAATTGCGCGCTCCCCTGCTGCGGCTGGGCGCGGCCGACGTGCCCCTGATCATGGTCGAGACCCCGCCCCTGGTGCTGGATGCCTCGGCGCAGGCGGCGCAGGCGCAGGCCCTCCTGCGCGAGCCGCTTACGCTTGTCGTGGAGAACCCGGTCGAGGGCGACCCCGCGCCCCTGGTGATCGACCAGAACGCGCTGGGCGCGATGCTGCAGGTGCGCCGGGTGGAAGATGGACCCAACGCCGCGCACTACGAGGTGGGCCTGGACCCCGTGGCCCTGCGCGTGTACCTGGACCCGCTGGCCGGCCCACTGTCAAAAGCCCCGGAGAACGCGCGCTTCATCTTCAACGACGACACCCGCCAGCTCGAGCTGCTCCAGCCGTCGCGCTCCACGCGGCAGCTCAACATCGACGCCACCATCGCCCGCATCAAGGAAGCGCTGGCGCAGGACGCGCACAGCGTGCCGCTGGTGCTGGACGTCATCGCGCCCGCGGTGCCCGACACGGCCACGGCGGCCGAGTTGGGTATCACCCAGTTGGTGAGCGAGCAGTCCACCTATTTCGCGGGCTCCAGCGCCGAGCGCGTCCGCAACATCGAGGTGGCCGGCGCGCGCTTTCACGGCCTGCTGGTCGCGCCGGGCGCCACGTTCTCGTTCAACGAGCACCTGGGCGATGTCAGCCTGGACTCGGGCTTTGCCGAGGCCCTCATCATTTTTGGCGGGCGCACCATCCGCGGGGTGGGCGGCGGCGTGTGCCAGGTGAGCACCACCATCTTCCGCGCCGCCTACTTCGGCGGCTACCCCATCGAAGAGCGTTACTCGCACGCCTACCGCGTGAGCTATTACGAGAAGGGCGACGCCTGGAAGGGCCCCGGCCTGGACGCCACCGTTTATTCGCCCCTGGTGGACTTCAAGTTCAAGAACGATACGCCCAGTTGGCTGCTGATGGAGGTCTACGTCACCCCCAGCGCCGGCCGCATCACCTGGAAGTTTTATTCCACCTCCGACGGGCGGCAGGTGGCGGTCAGCCCGGCCGATGTGCAGAACGTGGTGCCGGCGCCCGAGCCGCTGTATGAGGAAGACCCGACCCTGGCGGCCGGCGTGATTAAGCAGACCGACTACGCCGCCGACGGCGCCGACGTGGCCGTCTACCGCACCATCACGCGCGACGGCGCGCAGATCAACACCGGCGAGCCGCCCCTGACCACGCACTACCAGCC
>CAYUYN010000357.1:0-4589 GCA_964449185.1 uncultured Anaerolineales bacterium
AGGCTTGGGCTACAATAGGTACTTATGCTTGTCCTTCACGCCGCCTGGCTGCCGGCCGCGGCCGCGACCCCCGCCTGTCTGGCCTTGTGGGGTGAGGTCGAGGTGCCGGCACGCGGCCGGCGCGGACCACGTCCCAAAAAGGCACTGCGCCATCCGTTTGCCGCCTCGCACGAGGCGCTAACAGCACTTCTGTCTCACGACCTGCTGGAAGAACAGCCTGAGGCTGTGGCGGTCGTTGCGCGCCTGCCCACGGCCGGCGGAGAGCCGCAGGCTTCTCGACCCTACCTGCGCGAAGCGGCGCGCACCGGCCCTGTCACCTTGGGTGCCTGGCGCGTCCCCGCTCTGGCCTGCGGCCCCCTGGATACGCTCGCCTTGCTGATCAACCTGAGTGGGGACACACCCGGGCTGGATCTGGGTGTCAGTGCGCGCTACTGGCAAAAGGTCGCGCGGTTCGCGCTGCAGCTCTTGGCCCAGGGACAATACGTGCCAGCGCTGGTCGGCGATGAAGGTGAGACCCGTGCGCTGTGGCGGCCCCTGCTGGATGTGCCGCCGAACGCGGCCATTTTCAATCAACTCATTTCCGCCATGCCGGCGGCCGCCCGCGCGGTGACACGGACCGAGCAGGACTCTGAGCCTGCGCCGCGTGCCACGCTCGGCGATTGCCTGGAGAGTGTGGTGGATGCCTTTGCGCGACGGCATGCCCTGCCGGCGCGACGCGCCCGGGGCCGTGCTCGCTCACCAGGCGAGCGATGGCTCCGAGCGCTCGCTGCCGCTGATCCGGCCGTGGAGGTGCCCGACGGCTTTCTGGATCAGTATCGCGCCTGGTCGCAGCCGCCGGCAGCCAGCGACAGTAATTTCCGCCTCTGCTTCCGGCTCGACCCACCCGAGGCGCGGGCGGGCGCGGGCCTCTACGTCCCAAACGCGCGCGCCGCCGATTGGGCGGTGCGCTACTTCCTCCAGGCCAACGACGATCCGAGCCTGCTGGTGCCGGCCGAGCAGGTGTGGCGTGAGCGAGGCAGCGCGCTTAAGTTCCTCAACCGCAAGTTCGACCAGCCGCAGGAGCGCTTGCTGGCAGGGTTGGGGTTGGCCGCGCGCCTCTTCACGCCGATCGAAGACAGCCTGTCTAGCGCGCGTCCGGAAGCTTGCGCCCTGACTGCCGATCAGGCACACGGATTTGTCCGCGAGGCGGCGCTGCTGCTCCAGGCCTCGGGCTTTGGCGTGCTGCTGCCCGGGCTGAGCACCAAACTCGGCGTGCGGCTCAAGCTCGGCTCACGCCGGCAGACCAAGGCGCCACAGGGCGGCGTGGCTCGGCTGGCCTTTGAGAACGTGATCGCGTTCGACTGGCAGTTGGCGCTGGGCGACCAGCCGCTGGACCGCGACGAGTTTGAAAAGCTGGCGGCCCTTAAGGTGCCGCTGGTGCAGATCCGCGGCCAGTGGGTGGAGGTGCAGCCCGAACAGCTTCAACGCGCGCTGGCCTTTCTGAATGAGCACCAACAGGCCGGCGAAATTTTCCTGGATGAGGCCCTGCGCATGGCGCTGGCGCCAGACGGCGTGGAGGGGCTGCCCGTGGCCGGCGTGGAGGCCGCCGGCTGGTTTGGCGACATGCTGGCCCAGTTGGGCGACCACGCCCGCCTGGAGGCGCTGCCTGCGCCACCCGGCTTTGTGGGCCAGCTGCGCCCGTACCAAGCCACCGGCTTTGCCTGGCTGGCCTTCCTGCGGCAGTTCGGTTTTGGCGCGTGCCTGGCCGACGATATGGGGCTGGGCAAGACCATTCAGACCATTGCGTTGCTGCTGCACCTGCGCGCCGCGCAGGGCCGGCAGGCGCGGCCGGCCCTGCTGGTCTGTCCCACCTCGGTGATGCACAACTGGCAGCGTGAGGTCGGGCGTTTTGCGCCCGAGCTGCGCGTGCGGGTGCACCACGGCCAGGCGCGCGTCAAAGACGACTTTGCCCGTGACGCCGAGCAGCACGATCTCGTGGTCACCTCGTACGCGCTGCTGCACCGCGACGAGCCCTTGTTGTCCGCCGTGGAGTGGGGCGAGCTCATCCTGGACGAGGCGCAGAACATCAAGAACCCCGATACCCGCCAAGCGCAGACGGCCCGCCGGCTGCGCGCGGCGCACCGCATCGCCCTGACGGGCACGCCGGTGGAGAATCGCCTGACCGAACTGTGGAGCATCTTCCAGTTTCTCAACCCGGGCTATCTTGGCGCGCAGGCGGCCTTCCGGTCGAACTTCGCCAACCCCATTGAGCGTATGCAGGACCCGCAGGCTTCCCGCCGCCTGAAGTCGCTGGTGGGGCCCTTCATCCTGCGCCGGGTCAAGAGCGATCCCACGGTAATCAGCGATCTGCCGGCCAAAAACGAAATGAAGGTCTTCTGCCCGCTCAGTCGCGAACAGGTCACGCTGTACGAAGCGGTGGTGCGCGACTCGCTCAAGCAGATCGAAGAGTCCGAAGGCATTCAGCGGCGCGGCCTGGTGTTGGCGACCCTGCTCAAGCTCAAGCAAGTCTGTAACCACCCGGCGCATTTCTTGGGCGACGGCACCGCGCTGGCCGATCGGTCCGGCAAGCTGACCCGGCTGGTGGAGATGCTGGAAGAGGTCCGCGCGGTGGGTGAGCGGGCGCTAGTCTTCACCCAGTTCGCGGAGATGGGCACCCTGCTCAAACGGCACCTGCAGTCGGTGCTGGGTGATGAGGTGCTCTTTCTCTATGGCGGCACGGCCGTCGGCGCCCGGGTCAAGATGGTTGATCGCTTCCAATCCGACCCGCACGGCCCGCCGGTGCTGGTGCTGTCCATCAAGGCCGGCGGCACCGGATTGAACCTGACGCGCGCCAACCACGTCTTTCACTTTGATCGCTGGTGGAACCCGGCCGTGGAGAACCAGGCGACCGACCGCGCCTTTCGCATTGGCCAGTCCAAGAATGTGCAGGTCTTCAAGTATATCTGCGCCGGCACCGTGGAAGAGCGGATCGACGAAATGATCGAGCGCAAGCTGGCGCTGGCTCAGAGCATCGTCGGCTCCAGCGAAGCATGGATCAGTGAGCTTTCGACCGAGCAGCTGCGCGACATCTTCACCTTGCGCGCCGAGGCGGTGGAGTAACGCGGAGGCCATTATGGGTTGGGGCTGGTATCCAAAACCGGCACGGCGACGCCCGGTGGTCAAGGGCATCAAGGCGAAGACCGAGCGTGGGAAGAAGTTCGGCCAGACCTGGTGGGCCGGAAAGTGGCTGGCCGCACTGGAGCAGTTGGTCGACCCCGGCCGCCTGTCGCGCGGGCGGTCGTACGCCCGCAGCGGCCAGGTGCTCAACCTGGACATCCGGCCCGGCCGCGTCGAGGCGCGTGTGCAGGGTAGCCAGGTCCAGCCCTACAAGGTCCGCCTCGACATCGAGCCTCTGGCCGACAAGGCCTGGGACAAGGCCGCGGCGGCTATGGCAGCGCAGGCCGTCTTTGCGGCCAAGCTGCTGGCAGGCGAGATGCCGCCCAATATCGAAGAGGCCTTTGCCAAGGCGGGGGTCAGCCTGTTCCCGCAGCGCGCCAAGGATCTCCAGACCGACTGTTCGTGCCCCGATTGGGCCAACCCCTGCAAGCACACCTCCGCGGTGTATTACCTGTTGGGCGAACAGTTCGACGACGACCCGTTCTTGCTGTTCCGCTTGCGGGGCCGGACCAAGGACCAGATCATCGCCGCCCTACGGGCCTTGCGAGTCGGGCCCGAGCACCCAGCCGCCGCCAGCGCGGGGCGCAAGCCGCGTTCCCAATTGAAAAAGCCGGCAACCGAGCGCGTCGTGCCGCTGTCCAAGTGTCTCGAGACGTTCTGGGCACCCAGCGACGAGCTGGAAGCTTTACGCTTGATGCTCGCCGCGCCGGAAGTCGAGGCAGCCGCGGTCAAGCGGTTGGGCGAGCCGCCGTTCTGGTCGGGCTCACCTGGTTTTATCGTAGAGATGGGCCAAGCTTACGTCGCGGTGACGCGTGAAGCGCTGAATCTGGCGCGAGGCGAACCGTTGATGGCTGACACCGCGCCAGTGCTGCCGGGGCGAGCCAAACGGAAGCGCCGGACCGAGCGATAGCTCAAAAGCCGCTGATCAAAAGATCGGCGGCTTTTTCTTTTGTACGCCCAGCATGGGCGTTGGCTTGGAGGTGCAAGTCCTCTGCGGGCGCCGCAGGCGGATGGCACTAACCGCTAGCCCAGGGCAAGGGCGTCACCGCGAGGTGAGGTCTGAACGCTGCGCGAGCCGGCGGCACGCTACGCAGCCGCGGCTGGACGCCGCGCGATACGAACCCGATACGAGGCCGTGCGCTCGGACGAGTGGGCCAATGACCACAAAGTCCAGGCCATCAAGGGGCAAAGCGGTAAATCGGGCCAGGGTGCGGGGACAGTCAACGTTCTTATCTGGGGAGACCTGTCGCCAGGCCAGACGAGCGGTAACCCGCCCCGCGAGGGGCGGTTGAGGCGGCAGGGGTCAGCCGAGGCCATCGTACCAGCCCCCGTCATGGGCTGGGAAGGGCCGAACGTGAGGTCGGATGGACTTGAGCAGTTCGCGGGATGAGCAGAGAAGGCCGCCTGTCCGCACGACGGACACTGGCGGGTCG
>CAYUYN010000358.1:0-4585 GCA_964449185.1 uncultured Anaerolineales bacterium
GCCAAAAAGTGCCGGGCCAGTTGGCCGGTGCCGCAGCCCACGTCGAGCACGGGCAGCCGTTGGCGCCCGGGCTGGGTGGCGGCGTACCAGGCCAACAGCCGCGGCGCGCTGTGCTCGGCAAAGACCTGCCAGTGCTGGTTGTAGAAATCGGCAAAGGCGCGGCCATAGTGGGTGGGGGTTGGGCTCATTCGCTCAGGTGCTCGGCGCGGAAGAGCGCGAACAACAGGCAGGCGACCAGCACGACCCCCTGTAATGCGCTGTAGAGGATGATCGGCACGACGATGGTCAGGAACGGCAGCAGCCCAATGAGCGCGTCCGAGTACCGCAGCAGCCCGACCATCCCAAAGGTCAGCACCTGTTGGGCCGGCCCATACAGCCCCAGGCCAAGGACAAAGTGCGTGGCCACCGTCAGCACGATGCCGGCGCCACGCGAGCGGGCCAGGGCCGAGGCGGCCAGGCCGACGGCCCCGTTGTAGACGGCGCTGAAGTACGGCTCGAACAGCCAGGCGGCCACGCCCACCGGCACGCCCAGCAGGAGCGAAAGCTGGAGCGCCAGCCAGTTGAAGCCGCTCATGGGAATGGTGGTCCCCAACCCCACCAGTTGCGCCAGGTCGGCCCAGGAGAGACCGCTGACGGCCACGGCCAGCACTACGGTGAGCGCGCCGCACAGCAGGGTGAGGCCGCGCAAGCCAACGACGAAGTGCAGGGGATAGGCCAGGCTGTAGAGCAGGGCGATGAACTTGCCCCCGACGATTTCGAGGGAGGAGAGGGTGGTCAGGCGCAGAAAGGTCCAGGACTGGCATTCGCGCTCGCGCGCGATGAGGGTGGCGCCCAGCAGGCCGGCCAGGAGGCCGGTGAGCGCGCCGGCCATGGCCGAGACCACGGCCAGGCCAAAGGTGAAGGTTCCGCCGGCGACGAGGACCGCCTCCGCGGCGCTGTTGAAGGGAACCAGCAGGCTGACGAGCAGGGTGCAGGCCACCGGCCCGGCCAGAAAGAGCAGCGAGCCGCCCCACACCACATAGCGCACCGCGCGCCAGACACGCGAGCGCTGCCAGTGCCGGGTCTCACCGCGCACAACCGGGTGGCGCGGGTGGGTCCAGGCGGGCAGCGCGCGGCTGGCCATGCGTCGGGGGTCTACGTGCGCGCGGCCCTGGCGGCCGACTTGGACTGCTGCACGAGCGCGAGGATCTCGGCCGCGCTTTCCAGGGTCTTCTCGCCGGCGCCGCCCAGCATCTGGGCCAGCTCGGGCGCGCGCTCGGCTTCATCCAGCGGGCGCACGTGGGTGACCGTGCGGTCGCCGTGGATGGCCTTCTCGACCCGGAAGTGCTGGTCGCCATAGCCGGCCAGTTGGGGCAGGTGGGTGATGCACAGCACCTGGTGCGCGTTCGAGAGCGCCCATAGCTTGTAGCCCACCACGCCGCCCACGCGCCCGCCGATGCCCTGGTCGATCTCGTCGAAGATCAGGGTGGGGGTGCGGTCGGCGCTGGCCAGCACGCCCTTGAGCGCCAGCATCAGGCGCGAGGTCTCGCCGCCGGAGGCAATGCGCGCCAGGGGCTTGAGGCCCTCGCCCACGTTGGGGGCCACCAGGAACTCGAGGCGGTCCAGGCCGCCGCTGTCGAAGGCCACGCGCCGGCCATCGGCGTAGGCGCCGGCCGGGTCGTCCACCATTTGGAAGTCCACGCCAAACTGCGCGCGCTCCATCTTCAGGTCGCCCAGCTCGGCCTCGATGGCGCGCGCCAGGCGCTCGGCCGCGGCCTGGCGCGCGCTGGACAGCTTGCTGCCCAACTGCCCGATGCGGCGCAGCAGCTTGTCCTCGCGCACTTCCAGCTCGGCCAGGCGCTCGCCAGAGTTGGTGAGGGTTTGCAGCTCGGCCTGGGCCTGGGCGCCGTAAGCCAGGATGTCGTCAATCGTGGCGCCGTACTTGCGCTGGAGGTTCTTGATCAGCTCCAGCCGCTCTTCCACGGCGTTCAGGCGCTTGGGGTTGAACTCGATCTGCTCGCGATAGTCGGCCAGGTCGCGCGCCAGCTCTTTGAACTGCTCGCTGAGCGCAATGGCCAGGTCGCGTTTCTCGACCACGGTCGGGTCGATCTTGGCCAGGCCGTTGAGGGCGCGGGCCGCCTCGCCGATCAGGTCGGCGGCGCTGGGGGTCTCGTCCCTGCCGTCAGAGAGGGATTGGGCGGCCTCTTCGGCCAGGGCTGCCAGCTTCTCGGAATTGGCCAGGCGCGTGCGCTCTTCGAGCAGGGTCTTGTCCTCGCCCGGTTTGAGTTTCGCGGCGGTGATTTCCTTGATCTGGAAGTCGAGCATGTCCAGCCGCCGCTCCAGCTCGCGCTGGCTGCGGCGCAATTCGCCCAGCTCTCGGCGCACCTTGGCGAGGTCGCCCACCACGTGGGCGTAGGTCTCGCGCTCGCCTTCCAAATTCGCGAAGCGGTCCAGCAGCACCAGGTGTTCGCGCGTGCGCAGCAGCGACAGGTGCTCGCTCTGGCCGTGGACGTCGACCAGCAGCTCGCCGATTTCCTTGAGCAGGGCCAGGCTGACCATGCGGCCGTTCACGCGGCTGACGCTGCGGCCTTCGCGGCGCACCTCGCGCGACAGCACGATCTCGTCCACGTAGTCTTCGTCGAGCAGGGCCTCGCGCGCCAGGATCTCGCGCACGGCCGGGCCCACGGCCGGCTCCAACGAGAAGACCCCCTCCAGCCGCGCCACGTCGGCGCCGGCGCGCACCAGGCCGGGGTCCGAGCGGCCGCCCATCAGCAGCTCGACGGCGTCGATGATGATGGACTTGCCGGCGCCGGTCTCGCCAGTGAAGATCACCAGGCCCGGCCGCAGCCCGAGCTGGAGCCGGTCAATGATGGCAAAGTCGTTGATGGTGAGTTCAGAGAGCATGGCAACTGGGTGGTTTACGTGCTCAAGATGACGGTCAACGGATTACACGGATGGAACGGATGAAAGACAGCAGCGAGGTTTCCGTCGCAACGCAATGCTCTGCCTCGCTCACACGGCGATACCACGCAGGCGCGCGTAGAGCGTGCTGGTGGCGATGGCGGCATAGATCAGCGGAAACAGCAGGCTGACCAAAACCCCCAGTCCCGCGCCGCCCACGTCCTGGCCATTCAACACGGCCAGCGCCACCAGCCCCACCACTGGCAGCACGGTGGTCGCCAGTGTGCCCACCAGGAAAGCGCCGGCGGCGACCCAGGTGAGGTAGCGGCCGCGGCGGCGGCGGACGGCAACGCGCACCAGCTCGGCTGTCAGGCCGCCGGCGACCGGCGCCAGGAAAAACATGAAGAAGCCCAGCCGGCCCAGGATGGCGGCGCTGAGGGCGCCCAAGGGCAGGCAGATGACGGCCGCCACCAGGTAGTCATACCACAGGGCGGTCTCGAAGATCGTCTGTTGGTTGCGCACGCACTCGGGGCAGCGATAGCCCACCGGCGTGAGCACGGCGCACTTGGCGCAGATGAGCTTGCCGCACTTGTTGCAGCGCAGGCGGGTGGCCACCTGGGGGTGGTTGGCACAGTACAGGGTGTCTTCGGCCACGGCCGGGGTGGGTTCAGTCATCATTGCGTCTCGTTCGGCACTATTTATTCTTGTCGGCGGATGGGTTCTGCTGCATCCGCTGCATCAGGCTCGTGTAAAAATAGTTGCGCGGCCGCACCCGCACGCAGCGCGTGTGGGAGGCGCTCATCCGCGCCAGCACGCGGTCGCCGTCCTCGAGCTCAACCTCATACTGGCCATCCGCGCTGAGGATGGCCTGGTGGTCGGTGCGGGCGATGATCTCCACCGTGGTGCCCTGCGGCAGCACGATGGCGCGGTCGATGCTCAGGTGCGGCGCAATCGGGATCAGCAGCAGGTTCTTCAGCTCGGGCGGCAGGATCGGCCCACCCGCCGCCAGGGCATAGGCGGTGGAACCGGTGGGCGTGGCCACGATCAGGCCATCGGCCACGTAGGTGGTCAGCTCGCCGCCGTCGATCAAGGTCTTCAGCCGCACCGGCCGGGCCAGTGCGCCGCGCCCGACCACCGCCTCATTGAGCGCCTCGTAACTGCCCAGGACCTGGCCGCCGCGCTGATGCTCGACGTGCAGCATCATGCGTTCTTCGATCCAGTAATTCCCGTCCAGCACGCGCCCGAGGGTTTCGGGCCACTCGTCGGGCTGCACCTCGCCCAGAAAGCCCAGCCGCCCCAGGTTCACGCCCAGGATGGGGATTTCGCCGTGCTTGGCGGCCAGGGTGCCCGTGCGCAGCACCGACCCATCCCCGCCCAGCACCACGATCATGTCGTGCCCGTCGGCGCCCAGGCCGGCCTCGGCCTCTTCGAGGGCTGCCGCGTGCGCCTCCACGCCGGGGCGCGCCGCCACGTAGCGGCACATCTCCGCCGCCAGCGCCGCCGAGGGCTCGACCCGGGCTGTGTAAAGAATGATCAGACGCTTGGGCGGCAGAGGGCGGGGGCTAAAGTGCTCGGGCATTCGCGTACCTGGTGTGATGCAGCCATTATAACGTGTGGGGGAGGCGAGTGGAAGGAGGCGCGCGGCTAGACCCAGGGCCTTCTCATTCTCGGATTCGAGCATGAAAGCGGTCTGCCCCCTTTCCCT
>CAYUYN010000359.1:0-2155 GCA_964449185.1 uncultured Anaerolineales bacterium
TTCGTTAAAGTAGTTGCCAAAATTCAAGAGCCCGGGCCGAGAGGCCTGGGCTTTTGGTTTTAAGCTGGGAGGAATTCACCACCAAGGCACGAAGGACACGAAGGGGGATGCTTTTGTAGGAGCGCCTTCCAGGCGCGATCCCTGGTGTCAGAGGCGCTGTCGGTCTGAGAGGGGCCAACGCCGAGGGGGTTATCGCGGTTGCAAACCGCTCCCACGTTTGAAAAAGTGCCTTTGATTGGCGTGGGAGCGCGTTGCAGGCGCGATCCCATGTGCCTAGCCTTGAGCGCCCGTATGTACCGGAGGGTGACAGGCTTTAGGCACGGGTTGTGCGTACGGCGCCCACACCCTCCGCTGCGCTGCGAGTGCAGGCAAGGCTGCGGAGCGTGCCGCTACAGGAATGTCGTCGTATTTCTTCGTTTTCCTTCGTGCCTTTGTGGTGAGGCTCTTTCTGTCGTCCGTCGTCGCCCCTCCTGGTATACTCCCCTCCTATGCGCCTCTCCGAACTGCTGGCCTCCCTGCCGCCCGGTGTCTTGGACGAGCCGCCGCCGCTCACGGCCGACCCCGAAATCACCGGCGTCACCGCCGACTCGCGCCAGGTCACTCCCGGCACCGTCTTCGTGGCGGTGCGCGGCGAGACCGTAGACGGCCACCGCCTCATCCCGGACGCCATCGCCCGCGGCGCGGCGGCCATTGTTGCCGAAGAGCGTCTCCCACACTCCCACACCCCTTTACCCATGACAGCGCCCAGCGCTGACGTGGGCACACTCCCACACCGACTTACACACTTACACACTTACACACTCACACACTCTTCCGCACCCGCTCTCGCCTGGCTCTCCGCCGCCTTCCACGGCTTCCCGGCCCGCCGGCTGGTGATGCTCGGCGTCACCGGCACCGATGGCAAGACCACCACGGCCAGCCTGCTGCATGCCATTCTGCTGGCGGCCGGGCTGCGGGCGGGGCTGATCTCGACGGTCAGCGCGGTGATCGGCGATGAGAGCCTGGACACCGGCTTCCATGTGACGACGCCGGATGCGCCGGCGGTGCAGGGCTACCTGGCGCGCATGGTGGCCGCCGGGCTGACGCACTGTGTGCTGGAGGTGACCTCGCACGGCCTGGCGCAGCACCGGGTAACGGCCTGCGAGTTTGACGTGGCCGTGGTGACCAACATCACCCACGAACACCTGGACTACCACAAGACCTATGAGAACTACCGCGCCGCCAAGGGCCTGCTCTTCGAAGGACTGAGCACCGCCGCCCACAAGCTCGGCGGCGTGCCCAAGATCGGCGTGCCCAAGGCCGGCGTGCTCAACGCCGATGACGGCTCGCTGCCCTACCTGGAGTTGGTTCTGCACGAGCGCGCCTACCGTTACAGCCGGCACGCCGGCACGCCGGCTGAAGTCCACGCCCGCGCCGTGCGCTACCGGCCGGCCGGGCTGTCCTTTACGGCCGTGGGGCCGGATTTCAGCGTCCCGGTGACGGCTCAGCTCGTGGGCGCCTACAACGTCTCCAACTGCCTGGCCGCCCTCACCGCTGCGGTGTGCGCGCTCGGCCTGCCGCCCGAGGCGGCTCAGCGGGGCCTGGCCGCGCTGCCGGGGGTGCCGGGGCGCATGGAGCGGCTGGACTTGGGCCAGCCCTTCACCGCCCTCGTGGACTTTGCCCACACGCCCAACGCCCTGCGCTGCGCGCTGGAAGCCGCCCGCCAAATGCTGGCCGACAATCAAGCGCAAGCCGCCGCCGGGAGTGCGCGCGGACGCGTGATCGCGGCCTTTGGCTCGGCTGGCCGGCGCGACATTGAAAAGCGCCGGCTGATGGCCGAGACCTCCGCCGAGCTGGCCGACCTGACGGTGCTCACCGCCGAGGACCCGCGCACCGAGCGCCTGGATGACATTTTGGAGATGATGGCCGAGGGCTGCCGCCGCCGGGGTGGGGTGGAAGGCACCACGTTCTTCCGTGTGCCCGACCGGGGGGAAGCCCTGCGCCTGGCCGTGCGCCTGGCCCGCCCCGGCGACATCGTCCTGGCCTGCGGCAAGGGCCACGAGCAGTCCATGTGCTTTGGCGCCACGGAATATCCGTGGGACGACCGCACCGCCCTCCGCGCCGCCCTGGCCGAGCTCCTGGGCGCCTCCGGCCCGGCCATGCCCGCGCTGCCGAC
>CAYUYN010000359.1:2255-4564 GCA_964449185.1 uncultured Anaerolineales bacterium
TCTGCTAGAATCCGCCGTGAGGCCAAATGCTCGACCTGGGTATCGTGATCTTAAACTGGAACACGCGCGACCTGCTGCGCGAGTGCCTGCGCTCGGTCTACGCCGCGCGCGGGCCATTGGCGTTTAGCGTGTGTGTGGTGGACAATGCCTCGTCAGACGGCTCGGCCGCCATGGTGCGCGCCGAGTTTCCGCAGGCGCGCCTGGTGGAAAGCCCGGTCAATGGCGGCTATGCCGCCGGCAATAACCTGGGCCTGCGCGCGCTGGGCTTTGACAAAGGCCGCCACGACGGCCCACGCTACGCGCTGCTGCTCAACCCAGACACGGTCGTGCCCGAGCACGGCCTGGCCGGCATGGTGGCCTACCTGGACGCGCACCCGGCGGCCGGCGCGGCCGGGCCGAAACTGGTGCTGCCCACCGGCGAGCTGGACCTGGCCTGCCGCCGCAGCCTGGCCTTGGAGGCCTTTGTTTACCGCATCCTGGGCCTCAGCCAACTGTTCCCGCGCAGCCGGCGCTTTGGCCAGTACAACCTGACCTACCTCAGCCCCGATGTGGAGACCGAGGTCGGCGCGGTGGTGGGGGCCTTTATGCTGGTGCGGCGCGAGGCCATCAGCCAGGCCGGGCTGCTGGACGAAGCCTTTTTCATGTACGGCGAAGACCTGGATTGGGCCTACGCTATTAAGCAGGCCGGCTGGCAGGTGCGCTACAACCCGGCCGTCACCGTGCTGCACGTCAAGCGCGCGGCCAGCCGCCAGAGCCACCGCGCGCAGATTGCCTTTCACGAGGCCATGCTCTACTTCTACCGCAAGCACTATGCCGGCACCATCTCGCCCCTGCTGGGCGGCCTGGTGGTGCTGGGCATCCTGTTCAACCTCAACCTCACCCGGCTGCGCGAGCGCTTTGTGCGCCGCGGCGCGGTGGAGCCTCGGCCCGCGGCGGGTGCCGCCTGATGGATATGGATTCACGGCGGTTCCGCACCGTCTTCTCGCTGCTGCTGCTGGCTAACGACGTCTTCGTGCTGGCGCTCGCCTTTATGTTGGCCTACCGCATCCGCCAGATCGTTCCCTGGCCGCACGAGGCGGTGAACCTGGACCGGCTGCGCAACTACCTGCCGGTGATGGGCCTCTTTATCGCGGCCAATGCCCTGGTGTTCTTTGTGTTCCGCCTGTATCACCTGGTGCGCGCCACCTCGCGCGTGGACGAGTTCTACGCCGTCATCGGCGGCGCCACGGTGGGCACCCTGCTGATGGTGGCGCTGGCCTCACTGACCCTCAAGAACAGCGTGTTTGAGGTCAACCTGTCGCGCGGCATGATCGGCTATGCCTGGCTGCTGGCCTTTGTCCTGGTCATCCTCGGCCGCTGGATTTTGCACCAACTGCGCGCCAGCGTGCAGAGCCGCGGGATGGTGCAGGACCGCGTGGTGGTCATCGGCACCGGCGACGCCGCCCGCCTGGTGCTCCAGAAGATCCAGGGCTCGCCTTTCCTGGGCTACCGGCTGCTGGGCCTGGTCAACGGCCAGGGCGGGCCGGACCACATCGACGGCTACCCGGTGCTGGGCTGCGTGGAAGACCTGCCGCGGCTCATCGACGAGCACGCCGTGGACGAGGTCATTATCGCCACGCCCGAGGCGGACGACGAAGACCTGGTGCGGCTGATTTCGCTGGCCCATCGCGACGGCGTGAGCATCAAGGTCTTCCCCGACCTGTTCGAGATCATGACGGCCGGCGTCACCATCGACGACCTGGGCGGCCTGCCCCTGCTGGCCATCCGCGATGTAGCCCTGCGCGGCTGGAAGCTGACCGTCAAGCGCGCCATGGACGTGGTGGTCAGCGCCGCCGCCCTGGTGATGGCCTCGCCCTTCCTGCTGCTGATGGCCCTGCTCATCAAGCTGGATTCGCCCGGGCCCGTCTTTTACGTGCAGGAACGCATGGGCCTGGACGGCAAGCCCTTCCTCATGTTCAAGTTCCGCTCCATGCGGCGCGATGCCGACGCTGGTGGGGCCGGCTGGACGGTGAAGGACGACCCGCGCCGCACCCGCCTGGGCAGCTTCATCCGCAGGCTGTCCATTGACGAGCTGCCGAACTTTATCAATGTCCTGCTGGGCGACATGAGCCTGGTCGGCCCGCGGCCCGAGCAGCCGGCCTTTGTGCAGCAGTTCCGCCAGATGGTGCCGCGCTACATGGACCGCCACCACGAGAAGGCAGGCATCACCGGCTGGGCCCAGGTCAACGGCCTGCGCGGCGACACTTCAATCTACGAGCGCACCAAATACGACCTGTGGTACATTGAGAACTGGTCGGTCTGGTTGGATA
>CAYUYN010000360.1:0-4542 GCA_964449185.1 uncultured Anaerolineales bacterium
GGCAGTTTGGCAAGACCCCGGGGCAGTTGGCGCTGCTGTGGTGCAAGGACCAGCCGGGCATCACCGCGCCCATCTTTGGCCCGCGCACCCTGGCGCAGTTGGAAGACGTGCTTCCGGTGCTGGAGATGACCCTCAGCGCGGAGGAGCGCGCGGCTTGTGACGCGCTCAACCCGCCCGGGGGCGCCGTGGTGAACTTCCACAACACGTCGGGCTGGCTGAAGACGCCGGTAAACTAGGGGTTTCTGAGGGGGTGGGTGAGGAGGCGGGGGAGCGGTTGGAAGGATGAAGGCGGAAGGATGAAGGGTGAAGGTGGCAGAACAGAGGTCATCCTGGAGCGATGTTCATGGCTTGACCTTCGACACCTATATCGGCGTTGACTATTCGGGCGCGCAGTTGCCCTATGCGTGCCTGCTCGCACCAGCTGTCGCCTGACCATGCCCCTCGTCACCCTCTTCGAGCATCAGCGCCGCTCTTTTGACGAGCTCGGCCTACCCCGGGATCACCCGGGCCTCGAACACATCGAGCGCCTCAACAACGCCCACGGCGTCGAGATGCTGCGCGTCGGTCGGCATCACCTGGGCGCTACCCAATATGTCGGCGTCTGGCGCGTTGGCGCCTTGGTCGTCCAGGTGCTTCCCAAGATCGATTATGGCCTGGAGCGCGAACTTGAGCCGGCGGCGAACACCCCCGCCCATAGCCAGTCCATTAGTTCGGCTACCCGCAATCTCTTGCGCATGCTGGCCTACGCCGGCGAGTTCCCTATCGTCGAGCAGGACCTGGCGCCGCTGCAGACCACGACGCACGACTGGCTGGAACTGCTCACCCGGCTCTTTGCGGCCGGGCTGCACCGGCAGCTCCAGCTCGGCCTGGAGTGCCAATACGTCCGTCACGAAGATGATTTGCTCATGATCCGGGGACGGTGGATGATCCAGCAGCAACTTGCGCGCCGGCCCCACGTCCGCCACCGCTTCGACGTCGCCTACGACGAGTTCAGCGAAGACACCCTGCTCAACCAGGTGTTTCGCTACACCGCAGAGAAGCTACTGCCGCGCACACGCGCGCAGGCCACGCGGCAGCTCCTGGCCGACATCCGCGAGTGGCTGCGCGAGGCCACCCGGCTGCCCCAGGTCAGCCGCCAGCACTTGGATCGCGTTGTCTTCACCCGCCTCAACCAGCGCTTCCGCTCGGCCTTCAACCTGGCGCGTTTGTTCCTTGAGAACCGCGCCTTTCAGCTTTCTGCCGGCGAGCAGGAGTTAGCGGCGTTCACATTTGAGATGCCACGCCTGTTCGAGGCCTTCATCGGCCGGCTGCTGCAAGACCACCGATACGCGGTGCTGCCGCCCGAGTGGTCGCAGGCCCAGGTGCGGCTGCAGGCCCAGGGGCGTCGGTTGTTTCTGGCCGAGCGTTTGCCCAACGAGGAGCGCGTCTTCGCGCTGGAGCCTGATGTTCTGATCGAATCACCCGGCGGTCAGGCGCTGGTTGTGCTCGACACCAAGTACAAGCGGCTCGACCCCACGCAGCGTCGGCTGGGCGTGGACCAGGGCGACGTGTATCAAATGCTGGCCTATGCCCAGCGACTGGCTTGCCCCCGTCTGGTACTATTGTATCCGCAGACGGCCGGGCAACTCAGCGCGCCGGCTGTTTTCGACCTCACCGGCAGCCATGCGCGGCTAGTGGTTGCCGCGGTAGACCTGCACCGGCCACTGGACCAAATAGAGCCGCTGCTGGCGGAGTTGGGCGCTATACTGCGGCGCACCGCATCCGTTACCGAGCAGCGCGCAGCGACCGTTCCTGCGTGAGACTGGAAGGAAATGCTATGCCCTACCGTCCCGAACAAGCCCTCGTTTACCAAGCTGTGCAGGATTTTGCCCAACGCTGCCTGTTGGGCGACCGCTCACTGCTTTGGCCTGAGCGAACCGCCTGGACAGCACAAAATGTTGCGGAGGTCAAACGCCGTCTGGTAGACGCGCCCCTGTTTGGCACGGGCAACTTCGAGGGCAAGCTCTTGGACCAGATGCGTGGCGCTTCCGAGGGGCAGTGGATGATCATCGCTGATACTTTCTATGTGTACTACCTGCCCTCAAGCAGTATTACACTCAATCGCAAGCAGGAGAAAATCGACTGGGCCCGTTCACAGGCGGGTCTGCCAGCACCAGCTACGGACGCGTGGGAGGTACAAACACACGGCTTCACCCGCACCGGCCAGCGATTCAATTTGAAGTACGCACAGTTCTGGCTCATTCTCCTCTTCGCAAATGACATCAAGCAACGGCCAGACGCAGGCGAGATATTGGTTGAGCCCCAGCGCCTCCAGAGAGTGCTCGATACTGTCCTGGAATCCCTACCCAACCGATTGGACCGGGCGGCAGACATGCGACACGCCCTGCTCCATATGCTGTTTTCTGACCGCTACGAGCGTATTATCAGCACGGGCGATAAGGATGCCATCATCCGCACCTTTGGCCCACGTGTTAGCGAGAGCCTTCCCCCGGATCGCGATACGGCGCTAGTGGCCATCCGGCAGGCACTGGCCCCGGAGTATGGTGCGCAGTTCGACTATTATGACGAGACCATCAAGCCACTGTGGCGTGGGGTAGTGCAGCCCTCTCAGCCGCTGCCTCTGCGGCCGGAACCAGCCGAGACCTCGGGGCAGGCAGCGCCTGTCGCGGCGCGCGAGCCCGAGCCATTGGGGTCATCGGAAGTCGCCGAAGTCCTGAATGTCCTGGCCTACACGCGCAACGTCGTTTTGTATGGCCCGCCCGGCACCGGCAAGACCTACCTTGCTGGCCGCGTAGCCCGCGCCTTGGTCGAGCCGCAACTGCGACAAGCCGTGCCGGAGGCCTCCCGGCTGCAGCGGGCCATTGAAGAACTGCCATTCTATGACGTGCTTGCGCTTGCACTCTACCCGGGTCGGGGGGCGCTGCCCGTGTCGGATTTGCTCAATACAGCGCTGGTCCAGGCGCGCTTCCAGCTCATGCCTGTCAGCCATCCGCGCGAAGCCGTCTGGAACAACTTGCAGTCCCACACGTCGCCCGAGAGCCGTACTGTTAACGTTAGCCGGCGCGCCGAGCCTTATCTCTTCGACAAAGATGCGCAAAGCCGTTGGATGCTGACACCGGCCGGCCGCGAGTACGTAGGGCAGAGCCTGGCCGAGTCCCTGGCGCGCTTGACGGCACCGCCCGGTGTGACGGCCCGGGTTGAAGACTTTGTGACCTGGACGACCTTCCATCAATCGTATGCCTACGAAGATTTTGTTGAAGGTATTCGGCCTCAGGCCAGCGACGCCGGTGAGCTCAGCTACCCGGTGGTGCCTGGCGCGCTGCGCGAAATCTGCGCCCGGGCTGAGGCCAGCCCGCACAACCGCTATGTGCTGGTGATTGACGAGATCAACCGCGGCAACATCGCTAAGGTGTTTGGTGAGCTAATCACGCTGCTGGAAGATGACAAGCGCGGACAATTGACCGTGCGTCTGCCCTACTCTCGCCAGCTTTTCAGCGTGCCGCCCAACCTGTATCTGCTAGGCACCATGAACACGGCCGACCGCAGCATTGCCCTGCTCGATGTCGCGCTGCGCCGGCGTTTTGCCTTTGTCGGGCTGGCGCCGCAACCCGAGCTGCTGGCGGGCGGCGGTGTTGAGATAACCGAAGCCACCCTGGACCTGGAAAGCCTGCTGCGCGGCCTGAATGCCCGCATCCGCCAGCACCTCGGCCCCGATTACGAAATTGGCCACAGCTATCTGCTTAAGGTCAAGGCCGCGCCGGCCGAGCGGCGCTTGGCTGTGTTGGAGTTCGTGTGGAACAATCAAATTGTGCCTCTACTGCAAGAATATTTCTACAGCCAGCCCGACAAACTACGTGAAGTGCTGGCGCCCTTCATCCTTGATGAGGCCGACGTTGGCGATTCAGCACCCGGCATCGGCCCGGATTTGGGACGGGCGACAGGCGACGAGCTCTTGTTTGCATTGTCGCGGTTGAGCACCGCGTAATGGCAACCGTGATGCGGCTCTCGTTCTCAGTGACAGGCGTTCCTCCCAAGAAAGACGGTGCGAGCTCCATGTGGAACAAGGGCCAGATGGCCCGGCTCAAGGCGCTGCGCACCAGGCTAACACGGCGTATACGGAGCGCGTGAATCAGCAAGGATCACAATAATGAGTGTCTATGAAGCAGTGCAGGCGGCGCGCCGCCAGGCGAGCGTGGATCGGGGCGCGGCCCTGGCCACGCTGGACGAGATCTTTGCCAAGGGCAGGCTGCCCAACCCGCCGCCGGAGGGTCGCTACCGCGGCGAGCTGATCACCCCCAGCCTGCACCCCTGGCTGGACGCTTTTGGCCGGACCTTCACCGGGTGGTGGCTGCCCTGGCAAGGCAAGACCTTTAGCCGGGCCGCCCACACGGGCGACAACATCTTTACCAACGATGGCCGCTGGCTGGCGCGGCTGGTGTGGCCGGCCTACCGCGGTTATGTGCCCGATGGCGCCAGCCAGACGCGGGCGCTCCAGTTCCGCACCTATTGCGGCCCCGGCCAGTTGGACCCCGGCGTCTCGGT
>CAYUYN010000361.1:0-4532 GCA_964449185.1 uncultured Anaerolineales bacterium
GCGCGTGAAACGCGCTCCTACAAAGCGTTGACTGCTTCTAAGGACCGCAGTTTGGCAATGGCGCCCGGCAGCACGGACACCAACTGGTCGACCTCGGCCTCCGTGCTGGGCCGGCCGAGCGTAACCCGCAGCGAGCCTAAGGCCCACTCGCGGGTGAGGCCCAGGGCCAGCAGCACTTCCGACGGCTCTGGGTCCCCGGTTTTGCAGGCCGAGCCGGAGGAGGCCGCGATACCGGCCAAGTCCAGGTGCATGAGCAGCTCGTTGCCGTCTATGCCGCGAAAGACAAAGGAGGCGTGGTTGGGCAGGCGCTCGGTGGCGTGCCCGGTCAGCGCGCTTTCGGGCACCGCCGTAAACACGCCTTCTATGAGCCGGTCGCGCAGGGCGCGGAAGCGGGCGTTGTGCTGCTCGCGCTCGGCGGCCGTGATCTTGAGCGCCTCGGCCAGGCCCACGATGTACGGAATGTTTTGCGTCCCGGCGCGCAGGCCGCGCTCGTGGCTGCCGCCGGTCTGCGTGGGAAGCAGAGGCACCCCGGTGCGCGCGTACAGCACGCCCACGCCCTTGGGGCCGTAAAACTTGTGCGCGCCCAACGCCAGCAGGTCCACGTTCAGCCGCTGCACGTCTACGTCTAACTGGCTGGCGGCCTGGACCGCATCGGTGTGGAAGACCACAGCGCGTGACCGGCACAGCGCCCCGATTTCCGCAATCGGCTGGACCGTGCCGATCTCATTGCTGGCGTACATCACCGAGACCACGGCAGTGTCGGGGCGCAACGCCCGCTCTACGTCGGCCGCGCTCACCAGGCCGTCCGGGTTCACCGGCAGCACCGTGAGGTCAAAGCCAAAGTGATCCCGCAGGTGGCGCAGGGTCGAGAGCACGGCCGAGTGCTCGATGGGCGTCGTGATCAGGTGGCGCGCGCCGCGCGCCTCGCGCTGCGCCAGGGCCGCGCCGCGCAAGGCCAGGTTGTCGGCCTCCGAGCCGCAGCCGGTGAAAATCACCTCGTCGGGCGCGCAGTTGAGCACCTGGGCCACGTCGCGCCGGGCCTGCTCCAGCGCCTTTTCGGCCTGGCGCCCAAAATGATGGATCGACGAGGGGTTGCCGAAGTTGCCGCTAAAGTGCGGCAGCATGGCCTCCAGCACCCGCGCGTCTACCGGCGTCGTGGCCGCATAGTCCAAATAGATCCGCTCTAGCATAGCTCGAATTGTAGCATAGTGGGCGGGTATAATGGCCGCATGACCGCGCCGGATTTCCTTCAACGCCTCGAAGACCACACGGTGGCCCTCAACGACTGGATGTACGCCGAAGGCGCCGGGTTGGAGGCGCCGGCTGAAAAAGGTGACGCGCTGGGCGCGCACCTGGCGGAGTTCTACACCGAGGCGCTCGCGGCGTGTGACCCGCTCGCCCGCGGCTACATGGTCGATGGCTTGGCCGAGGCCCGCCGGGTGCGAGTTGAAAATGAAATCACCAGCGCCATGGACAGCGTGCTCCGCGTGCCCGAGCTGCGCTGCTCCGAAGGCCCGCTCACCTGGCGCAACTGGAAGGGCTTTGAGCGCGAGGCCGCCGATGGCCCCACGCTCGCCACGGGCTTCGAGGCGCTGGTGGCGCGCTCAGCCAACCTGGCGCCGCTGCTGGAGAAAAACTTCGCTGTGGCCCGGGCGGACTACCGCCAATTTGGTCTCACCCCCGTCCACACCTTCGCCGAACGCGAAGGACTGACCGTCGATGGCCTGCGCGCCTGCCTGTGGCAGGTGGGCCGCGCCGGCCGCGACCCTTTCCAGGCCTCCCTTAATCGCTTGAGCCAGTCCGTGTTTGGCCGCTCCGCCGGCCCGGCTGAGCTGCGCGCGCTCTATCTCAACCGCATGTACGAACCCAACTCGCCGCTCTTCGCGACCGGTGAGGCGGTGGCCGATACCCTGGCGGCCTTCAGCCGCGTCGGCTTCGACCTCAGCGCGGTGCCGGTGGATGTCGAGAGCCGCCCGCGCAAGTATCCGGGCGCGTTCTGCTTCCCGGTGCGCACGCCGGCCGATGTGCGCGTCTCCGTGCGCATGGCTTCCGCTCATCACCTGGTCGACATGCTTTACCACGAGCTGGGCCATGCCGTCCACTTCTCCGGCATCGCGCCCGAGACTGCCTTCCTGGACCGGTATTGGATCACCGCGGGCATTCACGAGTCGTTCTCGACGCTGTTTGAGGGCCTCCTGTCGGAGCCGCTCTTTCTTCAGGAGCAGTTCCAGTTTGATGACGCCGCCGTGGATGCGCTGTTGGCCTTTGCCCGCTTCAAAGACCTGCTGACCGGCGCCTGGTTGGGCGCGTCCGCGCTCACGGTGATGGAGGCCTGGTTGGATGAGCTGCCCTGGCCCGCGATTGAAGAGCGCTACGCCGCCCACATGCTGGCCTTCACCGGCGTGCCCATGCCGCCGGGCTTTGCGCGGCTGGAGCCTTTCACCGCGGCCGCCTCGTTCTATCCCGCGGGCTACGTGGTGGCCTCGGCCCGCGTGGCCCATTGGCTGCGCCACCTGCGCGCCCTCGGCGGGGAGGCGTGGTGGCGCTCACCGGCCGCCCAGGCGGATATCCGCGCGCGCGTCGCGGCGGGCGGCGTGAGCATGTTTCCAGCGGAATGGAATGATCCCGCCGCGTTTCTTGCCGGCGACTCGTAGCCGCCTATAATAGACCCTGCTCCACAGCCAGAATACGTTTCCGTAGGACACGCGCCCGACCCGCGTTGGTTGCTCAGACGATGGGTAGGGTTTTCTGTTCGCCTGCTCATTGGAGGAGCCACCCCATGCCGACTCGTAGTTATCAGAAGCTGCTGCAGGACGAGTTTGCCGGCTACAATGCTGGCAAGTTCAGGCAGGACCTGCTCGCCGGGTTGACCGTGGCCGCTGTCGCGCTGCCCCTGGCCCTGGCCTTCGGTGTGGCGTCCGGCGCGACAGCCGCGGCCGGTATGGTCACCGCTATCCTGGGCGGGGTCATTATTGGCGGCCTGTCGGGCGCCCCATACCAGATCTCTGGCCCCACCGGCGCCATGAGCGCCGTCCTCATCATGCTCGCTCAGCGCTACGGCCTGCCGGGCATTTGGGTGGCCGGCGTGTTGGCCGGGGGTCTGCTGCTGATCATTGGCCTGGCGCGGCTCGGCCGGTTCATCGCCTTCATCCCCGGGCCGGTCATCACCGGCTTCACCTCCGGCATTGCCCTCATCATCTTCATCGGCCAGATCGATAACTTCCTCGGCGTGCAGACCCCCGGCGCCGAGTCGGCCGCGCAGAAGGTATTTGGCTATTTCCGGGGTGGCTTCACCCCCGATTGGCACGCCCTCGTCCTGGGACTGATGGTGGTCGGCGCCATGCTCCTGTGGCCCAAGCGGCTCAATGCCCGCTTCCCAGCCTCACTGCTGGGCATCATCCTGGCGACCCTGTTGAGTGTGGTGGCGGCCTGGCCCGTGCGCAGCATCGGCGCCATCCCGCAGACCCTGCTGCTCGCGGACCGGCTCACGTTGGCCGCCATTCCTTGGGACCGTTGGCAGGAGTTCATCGCGCCGACGCTCACCATTGCGGCGCTGGGCGCCGTGGAGAGCCTCTTGTGCGGGGCAGTGGCCAGCAACATGACCGGCATCCGCCTCCAGGCCAACCAGGAGTTGGTGGCGCAGGGCGTGGGCAATATGCTCATCCCGTTCTTCGGCGGCGTGCCGGCCACCGCCGCCATCGCCCGCACCAGCGTGAGCATCAAGGCCGGTGGGCAGACCCGGCTGGTCAGCCTGATCCACTCGGCCGCCCTGCTGGCGTCCATGTTCATCCTCGCGCCGGTCATGTCCCGCATTCCCCTGGCGGCCCTGGCGGGCGTGCTCATGGTCACCGCCTGGCGCATGAACGAGTGGGAGAGCATTCGCTATATCTTCAAGCACCGCTTCAAGACGGCCATCATCACCTTTTCGATCACCATGCTGGCGACTGTCAGCCTGGACCTGACCCAGGCCATTCTGATCGGCGCTTTTCTCTCGGGGGCGGTGTTTCTTAACCAGATTGCCAGCCTGACCATCGACGTGGTGGCAGTGGACCCCGACAAGCTGCGCCAGCGCGGTATTGTCACCGATGGGGCTTGCCGCCACGTGCAGGTGGCGTACCTCACCGGCCCGCTCTTCTTTGCCGCCACCGGCCACTTCAACGAGGCGTTTGGCCACCTGGGCGGCACCCACGCGCTCATCCTGTCCATGCGGGGTGTGCCTTTGATCGATACGTCGGGTCTGCAGGTGCTGGCCGCATTGCACGAGCGCCTGCACCAGGCCGGCGGCACGCTGATGCTGGCGGGCGCGCACGACAATGTGCTGCGCATGCTGGAACGCGGCGGGCTGTTGGCGGCCCTGGGGTCAGACAATGTGTTTTGGAGCGCCGATCAGGCGATTGTGGCGGCCGAACAGGGGGGGTGCGGTTTTTGTCAGGCCGCTGAAACGGAGTAAGGCACAGGGCGGGGCCTGACCTCACCCTCACCCCGGCCCGTCTGTTCGCTTCGCGTTCAGACGCAGGTCTCCCTCCCACTCC
>CAYUYN010000362.1:0-4513 GCA_964449185.1 uncultured Anaerolineales bacterium
TAGTCCAGCACGTCAATCAGCTTATACTGCGTCACGTCCACCAGGCCCAGGTCGGAGAGGCGCAGTTCCGGGATCACCACCAGCGCCAGCAGGCTGAGCTGCATGTTGGCGTTGTTGACCTGGCAGCCGCAGGCGCGGTACTCGGCCAGCACGGCCTCGGCCTGCCGCGCCACCACCTCCGAGCGCTGGTCGGACATCAGGCCGGCGATGGGCATCTCCACGGCGGCCCGCACCGCGCCCGCGCGCGCCACCAGCATCCCTCCGCCCCGCCGCGCCAGCTCGTTGGCGGCCAGGGCCATGTGCGCGTCGTCGGTGCCCACCACCAGCATGTGGTGCGAATCGTGCGCGACGGTGGAGGCAATGGCGCAGGGCACGTTGAGGTTGAAGCCATGCACAAAGGCCGCCTGCACCCCGCCCGTGCCCCGGTGGCGCTCCACCAAAGCCACTTTGCACACATCGCGGGCCGGGTCGCCCAAGACCGCGCCATCCCGCGCCGGCAGCTCGAAGGTCAGGTGGCGCGTGGGCGCGTGGTTTTCAATAATGCCGATAACGTGCGCGGTGGCGGTGGAGGCGCCGGCATGCCGCTCGGACAGGGGGACGCGGAAATCGGACGGCGTCAGGGCGCGGCCCAGGTGCACCGAGTGCTTTACCTCGTCGGGGTAAACGTACACCGGCAGGTCCACCGTCCAGGCGCCCTGCTCGGCAATGACCTCGCCGGCCGCAATCACCACTTCGGCGCGGAAGTTGGGCAAGTCGGAGGCCAGGACGATATCGGCGTAGCGCCCGGGCGCAACCTGGCCCACGTCGTCGCTCACCCCAAAATGCTCGGCGGTATTCAAGGTCATCATCTGCACGGCGGTGATGGGCTTGAGGCCCTGGCTGATGGCGTGGCGCAGGACGCGGTCCATGTGGCCGTCGTTGACCAGGGTGCCGGAGTGCGAGTCGTCGGTGACGAGCAGGAAGTGGCGCGGGTCCAGGCCCTGTTCGGTAATGGCCTTCACCTGGGGCGCCACGTCGAACCAGGCCGAGCCCAGCCGCAGCATGGCTCGCATGCCCTGGCGCACGCGGGCCACGGCATCTTCCTGGCGCGTGCCCTCGTGGTCGTCGTGGGGGCCGCCGGCCACATAGGCGTGAAAGGTCCGGTCGAGCAGGGGAGAGGCAAAGTGGCCGCCGATGATCTTGCGGGCGCGCCGGGTCTCGGCCATCTCGGCGTGCATCTTTTCGTCTGAGAGATAGACGCCGGGGAAGTTCATCATCTCGCCCAACCCAATGATGCCGGGCCAGGTCATGGCCTCGCGCACCTCCTCGGGGCCGACGCTGGCGCCGGGCGTTTCCAGGCCCGGCGCCGACGGCACGCACGACGGCATCTGCACCCACACGTTGATGGGCTGCCGCGCAGCCTCGTCGACCATCAGCTTGACGCCCTTCAAGCCAAAGACGTTGGCCATCTCGTGCGGGTCCACAAACAGGCCGGTGGTGCCGCGCGGCGCGACGGCGCGCACAAACTCGGTCACGGTGACCATGCCCGATTCGATGTGCATATGCCCGTCGAGCAGGCCGGGCACCAGGTAGCGGCCATGGGCCTCCACCACGCGCGTGTCCGGGCCAATGGCGTAGCCCGCGTCCGGGCCGACATAGGCAATGCGCGAGCCTTTGACGGCGATATCGGTGCCGGGGATGATCTCGCCCGACTGCACGCACACCCAGCGCCCCTGGCGCACCACCAAGTCGGCCGGAGCGCGGCCCATGGCGCAGTCGACCAAGTCACGCGAAACGTCCTGCCAGGGTTGGCGTGGGGGCATGGCGGTTTTCCTCGGAGGGCCGGCGACCGTATGGAACTAGAGTCTAACCGATTTGCGAGAATCAGTCATGGAACATTCAGAACAACCTATTTCCTATTGCGTATTGCGTCCCAATGGGACTGGCCTGAAGGCCGTTCCCTATATTCCGTTGGTGGCCCGGTAGCCGAGGCGCGGCCAAAAATGAAAAATGCTCCCAAAACGTGCGCCGATCACGCGCTCCGGCGCGGGCAGCTACATGTTCCCATCCACCATCGCCCGCGCAATGCGGTTGTGCCGCTCCACGTGCGGCCCCAGATCGAGGGTGGTCAACTGCCCCTCGCGCACCAGGACGCGGCCATGCACCACGGTGTAATCCACATTTTGCGGGGCGCAGAAGAGCGCCGCGGCCACCGGGTCGTGCAGGGCGCCGGCGTAGGCCAGGCGGTTGACGTTGATGGCAAAGAAGTCGCCGCACTTGCCCGGCACGAGCGAGCCAATGTCGTCGCGGCCGAGCACGGCCGCGCCACCCAGGGTGGCCAGCTCCAGCGCCTGGCGGGCCGTCATGGCGGCCGGGTCGCCCAGCACACGCGCCAGCAGCATGGCCTGGCGCGCCTCGGCCAGCATGTGCGAGCCATCGTTGCTGGCCGAGCCATCCACGCCCAAGCCCACCTTCACACCCGCGGCGCGGTAGCGGCTGACCGGCGCAATGCCCGAACCCAGCCGCATGTTGGACGAAGGACAATGCGCCACCCCGCAGCCGGTGCGGCCATACAGCGCGATCTCGGCCTCGTTGACGTGCACCGAGTGCGCGTACCACACGTCGTCACCCACCCAGTCCAGGGTCTCCATGTAGGCCACCGGCCGGTGGCCGAACTTCTCCAGGCAGAACTGCTCTTCGTCCAGCGTCTCGGCCAGGTGGGTGTGCAGCCGCACGCCCAGGGCGCGCGCCAGGTGGGCGCTTTCACGCATCAGCTCGGCTGTCACCGAGAACGGCGAGCACGGCGCCACCACGAGGCGCAGCAGGGCGCCCGGGCGGGCGTCGTGATACTGCTCGATGAGGCGCTGGGTGTCCTTGAGGATGAAAGGCTCGGTCTCCACCACCCGGTCGGGCGGCAGCCCGCCCTGCGACTGGCCCAGGCTCATCGAGCCGCGCGAGGCGTGGAAGCGCACGCCGATCTCCTGGGCCGCGCGGATCTCATCGTCCAGGCGCGCGCCGTTGGGGTAGATGTAGAGATGATCGAAGGCGGTGGTGCAGCCCGACAGCGCCAGCTCGGCCAAGCCCGTGAGCGCGGACACGTACACGGCCTCGGGCGTGAGGTTGGCCCAGATGGGGTAGAGGGTGGTCAGCCATTGAAACAGGTTGGCGTCCTGCGCCGCCGGCACCGCGCGGGTGAGGGTCTGGTACAGGTGGTGGTGGGTGTTGACCAGGCCGGGGAACACGACGTGCCCGCGCAGGTCCAGCACCTCGTCCGCCTCAGCCGGCAGTGAGTGGGAATCGCCCACCTGCTCGATCCAGCCATCGCGGATGAAGAGCCCGCCGCCGGCCAATTCGCGCCGCTGGCCATCGAGGGTAACCAGCACTTCCGCATTCCGAATGAGCAGAGTCGTCATGGCGTTAGATCACAGGGGGGCAAAGGGAAGGAGCGCGGCGTCGTTGGCCATCAGCGCCGCATGAGCGGCATAAAGACCTGGTTGGCGTACTTGTACAGGATGAAGCTGTCGACCCATTGGCCGGTGCGCCGATAAAAGGTAAACAGCAGATGACCGCCGCCGGCGTCCAGCCGCATGGCGCCGTAGTCGCCGAAGTAGGCCAATTGGCTCTCGGGGATGATGCCAATAATTGGATATAGGCTGCGCCCGCCGGCGCCAACCACAAAGTAGGGCAGGCCGCCGGCGTTCAGGCGCTCGAAGTGATGGTCGTGCCCGGCCAGCACCGCGTCGGCGCCCCAGTCTTTGTAGGGCCACTGCAGGGCCGCCGTCGAGCCATGCAGACCCGATGAGTACGGCGGGTGGTGCATGTAGACCAACTGCCAGGGCGCTGTCGAGACCGCCAGCGCTCCCTGCAGCCACGCCGCCTGGGCGGAGGTGGCTGTGATGCCGTCCGGCTCGTGGGTGTCCGAGTCGATGGCAAAGAAGTGCAACGGGCCCCAGGTAAACTCGTAGTAGCGCTCGCCGCCAGGAGAGACCGACGGCAGGGTAAAGTAGTCCAGGTAGGGCTGGGCGCCGCTCGCAATCCAGTCGTGATTGCCCAGGCTGGGGAAAAAGCGGTTGGTGCCCGACCCGGCGCCGTAACTGCCAGTGTAGTTGCCGATAAAGGCGTGATAGTACTGGCCGATATTGGCGTCGATGGTGTCGGCGGCGCCATCGGGGTAGTTGTTATCGCCGGTGGTGATGATGAAGTCCGGGTTCCAGCCGGCCACCATGGCCGCTACCGAGGCCTCCGGCTCGCCGGCAGCGCCGTAGTCGCCGATGACGGCCACGCGCACCGTGGCCGAAGCTTGGTTCGGCGCAACCGCCGGCACCGGCGCAGCTCCAAAGCCCAGCCCGGCCATGACAAGGAGCAGACCAATGGCCACCAATACTTTTTCATGCAGACATTATACTTTCGCCGGCGTCAGTCTCCCGTCTGGGAAATTGGCACAGCGCTCCCATGTAGGAGATGGATGTACGGCGCCTGCGCAGGATCCGCCGGAGGGGCGTTCAATACAGAAGCGTGGAACGGGCCACGGGTT